>NZ_JBKYMO010000186.1:0-10640 GCF_047302915.1 Massilia sp. CT11-108
CCGCCGGCGGCGCGACGGCGAGCCGCCCGGTTTCCAGTTGGTCCGCGCCGCCCTGGCGGTGGATGCGCACGTGTTCGATCAATTCGTCCATGTCATTCTCCTGTTGATGGGAGCCTCATGGTAGATTGATCAAAAATCGTCCGAAATCCCAAAAAATCGCCTTTGACCGTGCAAAAATCGATAAGTCAACCACTCGACTGGGACGACATTCGCTACTTCGTCGAACTGGCCCGCCAGGGCAAGCTGAGCGCGACGGCGCGCGTGCTGGACGTCGAGCATTCGACCGTCGCGCGCCGCATCGGCATGCTCGAAGCGAGACTGGGGGTGCGCCTGTTCGACCGGTTGCCGAAGCACTGGGCGCTGACCGTGGAAGGCGAGGAATTATTGACGCAGGCGCGCCGGGTGGAAGACGAAGCGATGGCCTTCGCGCGCGCCGGGGCGGGTGCGTCCGCCCTGCGCGGCGTCGTGCGGCTGTCCGCGCCGCCCACGTTCGCGAGCAGCTTCCTCGTGCCGCACCTGGGCGCGTTGCGCGCGCGCTGGCCCGCGCTCACGCTGGAAATCATCGGCGAAATCCGCCAGGCCGACCTGTACCGGAGAGAGGCCGACCTCGCGCTGCGCATGGCGCGTCCCGGGCAGCCGGGACTGGCCGCGCGACCGCTGGCGCAGATGGGTTACGGACTGTATGCGGCGCCCGGCTGGTTCGAGCGTCCGCCCGACGAATGGGAGTTCATCGGGTATGGCGAAGCGATGAAGGACACGCCGCAGCAGGCCTGGCTCGCGAAATTCGCTGCCGGACGCGCGTACGCGTTCTGGACCAATGACGCGGCCGCGATGGTGGCCGCGTGCCGCGCCGGCCTCGGCGTCGCAGTGCTGCCGCATTTCCTCGGCCGCGGCGATCCGCTGCTGGTGCTGCACCCGGACCACGGCCACGTGCTGAGCCGCCCGCTGTGGCTGGCGGTGCATCCGGACGTGCGCCGCTCGCCGCGCGTGACGTTGATGGCGGACCTGCTGGCCGACCTGCTGCAGGAACACGCGGCGCTGCTGGCCTAGTGGAACGTTACGCTCGGATTCGGATCGACCGGCGGCTCGTCGTTCTGCGGCGTGCGGATGGGCGGCTGGTGCGGGTCGGCGGGCTCGAACGGGTCCGGCGGCGGTTCTTCGATCGGCGCGGGATCGGGCGCCCGGTGCGCGTGCTGCCCGATCGTATGCCGCCTCGCGGTCAGGTCTGGGATCATGTGAGGCTCCTGCTAAAGATGCCAAAACATTACCATGGGCAGCGGTTTGCCGACGCGCGCCTGGATTACAATGGCGGATTCGACAGAAAATTCCGAGGAATCCCATGTTGCCGACTCCCGTCGTTGCCGCCGTGCTCGCGCCCTTCGTGCTGTGGCGCATGGTCAGCCGCATCAAGCGCCTGACGACCCGCCAGCGTTCGAAGACGTGGCGCCACCGCACGACGCTCGTGTTCTTCCCGATCCTGCTGCTGCTCCTGACCGCCGTCAGCATCAAGACGAACCCGTTCGCCCTCGCGGGCCTCGCGGCCGGGCTGCCGGTCGGCGCCGTGCTGGGCCGCATCGCGATCGGCAGGACGCGCTTCGAACAGGTCGGCGACGATTTCTTTTTCACCCCGCACGCGCCGATCGGCATCGCGGTGGCCCTGCTGTTCATGGCCCGCATGGCCTGGCGCGCGTACGAGTTTTTCGCGCTGGGCTCGCTTGCCCACCACGAGTTCGTGTCGAGCCCGCTGACCCTCGTCATCTTCGGCGTACTGGCCGGCTATTACATGAGCTATGCGTTCGGCCTGCTGTCCTGGCGCAAGCGCACCGCCCCCGTCTCACCTTGAGTTTTAACGCATGAGTCTTACCACCCTCGCCCTCATCGCCCTCGTTCCCCTGCTGATCTGGCGCATTCATTCGCGCCTGAAACACCAGATGACCCGGCAGCGCTCGATCCTGTCGCGCCACTACACGGGCCTGTTCGTCTTCGTCGTCATGATCCTCATCCCGGCATCGGAACTCGGCGACCGCCCGTTCCAGCTGGCCGCGCTGGCCGCCGGCGCCATCGGCGGCATCGCGCTGGGCAGCTACGGCCTGCGCCGCACCCGCTTCGAAGACACGCCCGAAGGCTATTTCTTCACGCCGCCATCGCGCATGGGCATCCTCGTCGCCATGCTGCTGGTGGCGCGCGTGGTCTACCTCGGCATCGAGATCTACATGAACCAGGGCAGCAGCCGCCCGAACCCGCGCTTCACGGACAGCCCCATCACGATGCTGTGCCTGGGCTTGACGGCCGCCTATTTCGCGACGTTCTCCGCGGCCCTGATGCGCTGGCGCCAGCGCATGCGCAAGGAAATCGGCGACGCTTGATTCGCTTGATACAGCCCAATGCGTCATGCATAGCCCTACGGAGAATGGCCGCAGGGGCTATTTGATGTATTGACAACCGTGTCGTGGCTCCAGTCGTTTGCCTGGAGCACGCATGGTCTTTTCCCTCCTCACCCGCCATTGGCTGGCCCGGCGCCACTACCCGTTCGCGTCCTGGGCAGCCTGCATCATGCGCAGCCTGCGCGTGCTGCTGTTCCGCCGTGCCCACGTGGAATTGCTGGCGATGGACGTCTACCGCAACTACGTGACGCAGGTGCACGACGACGTGTTCCACCACCTGAGCCACCGCAACTATCTCGCCAGGGGATTGTCGCTGCGCCAGCGCGTGCGCTGCGTGCTGACGCATTACCGCTTCGAGGACGCCACGTTCGACGCCGCCTACAAGCACGCCGTCTACCGCGACGGCGGACTCGTGCTGTGGCAGCACGAGGCGGACGGCAGCAAGGTCGAGATCCGCCTCGGCATGGCGCAGCGCCTGAACGCGGAAGGCGATCTCACCCTGACCCTGCTGGCGAACGGCAGGCGTGTCCACCGCCTGTCGTTCAGCTGGGTCGACGAGCGCTTCGCCGGCCTGGCCGGGCTCGGCGCGGCCGGCATCCTGCCGTTCATCGCCCGCAACCAGGGGTACCGTGCCGACGAGGCCGACGCCGTCGATGCGTTCCGGCGCGCCTTCCCGCCAGACTCCCCGCTGGTCACGACGCCCGGCTTTTTCTGCTGCGCCGCCCTGCAGGGCATCGCGCAAGCGCTGGGCATGGGCCACGTGGTGGCCGTCAAGTCGGCCTGGCACTGCGCCTGGCTGCCGTCCGACGACAAGCATTTCGCCACGGCCTATGACAGCGTATGGCGCAGCCTCGGCGGCACCGACATGCCGGGCCGCGCGTGGTGCATCGCCCTGCCGTTCGAGGCCAGGCCGCTGGCGGCGATACCGTCCAGGCACCGCAAGCGCGCGGCGCGGCGACGCGCGTACTGGCAGGGCATCGGCGACGCGGCACGCGAGGTGCTGTCGCGCCATCTGACGGCGCAGGCACACAAGCAAAACGGCCGGCGTCCCCAGGAACGCCGGCCGCTGCAGCCATCATGACAATGCGGTCAGGCCGCGTGCGCTTCTTCCCCTTCGCGCCGTCTCTGCAGCACGAAGATGGGCTGCGCCCACTGCGTGTCCTTCTTCTTCTTGCTCGTGATGAGCGTGAGGTCGGAAGGATCGTAGACGTCCGTGTTGTGCGTCAGCGGCGTCGTCATCAGGTATTGCGCGTCGGTGTTTTTCAGGAACTCGCCGACCAGCTGGATGTTGCGGATGTCCAGGTGGGCGAACGGTTCGTCGATGAACACGAAGCCGCCGGAACCCTCTTCCGATTTCAGCAGGCCAATCAGCAGCACGAGCGATTTCATGACCTGCTGGCCGCCCGACGCCTCGCCGTCGTTCATGCCGATCTGGCCCTTGCCGTCGAACTTGAAGCGCACGTGCAGGCCGGCCTGGGCCAGTTGCACGTCGTCGTTCTCCAGGCGGACCGGGTCGACCGAGACGTCGATGTTCGCCAGCTCGCCCAGTTCGCGGATGTTCTTCGAATAGGTCTTGATCGTGTAGCGCAGGCGCTCAATGTAGGCGCCGCGCGCATTGTCCGTCGCCTCGATCGCGCGGTTGTTCTGGTAGCGGCGTTCTTCCGTCTCCACCTGGCGGCCCGAGAGCTGGTCGTTCAGGCGCGCGTACTGGTCGATGACGGTCGGGTCCTGTTCCCAGTCCGCGCGCGCGAGCGACGCGTCGAGGGAGTTCATGCGCAGCTTGACCTGGTGCGCGTTCTGGTGCGTCGCGACGAGGGCCGCACGCTGCTGCGCGCTGCGCCACGACTTCGGCACGTGGCGCCACGCGCGGCGCAACGTCAGCAGCTCGCGCGCATGCTCGCTGCGCTGCTCGATCACGCGGCGGTTGTTCAGGCGCATGCCCGCTTCCGCTTCCGACAGCGCCATGCGGGCGTTCTGCCAGACGGTGTCGGCGCGCGTGCGCGTGACGGTCGCGTTCTTGATCAGGACCTGCAGCTCGCCCAGGCGCGCCCCCACCTGCAGGCGCTCGGCCTTCAGCGGTTCCAGCGCACGCGTGGCTTCTTCGAATTCGGCCTGGCGCGCCGACAGCTCCTTCGCGGCGTCCACGCCGGCGATGCGCACGCGCAGCGCGGACACTTCCGCCGCCAGCTTGCTGATCGCGAGCGTCAACGTGTCTTCCTGCGCTTCCAGCGCCGGCAGCGAGCGCTGGATGGCTTCCAGGCGCTGCGTCTTGCCGGCCGCACCGAAACGGTAGCGCGACGGCTCGACGAACAGCGAGCGGCCGCCGCGCCGTTCCCTGTGATACGCGTCCGGCGTGATCCATTCGTCGGCGTCACTCTTGAAACCGTCGTCGACGGAATCCACGCGCTCGATGCGTTCCAGCTGGTCGATCAGCCAGGACGGCGCCTTCGACGAGAAACGCACGACGGACAGCAGCGTATCGTCCTTGACGACCGGCGCGTCGACGCAATCCGGCACGATGAAGTGGCGATAGCGCTCCTTCTCCGCCAGTTTATAGGCGGCCGACGCATCCTTCGCGCGCTCCAGCAGCACGACGGACGCGTAGCCACCGAGCACACCCTCGACGGCGCCTTGCCACTTCGGATCCGTCACTTCGACGATGTCAGACAGCATGGCGTGCGGGATGCCCGCATCGCGCAGCGCGCGGCGCATCTGGCGCTGGGCTTCCGGCTCGGGCATCGTCGTCTTGCCCTGCAGCGCGCTGATCGTCGCCATCTCGCCCGCGATTTTCGTGGCCAGCGCTTCGCGTTCGGCCTTCTTCTTCGCGAGTTCCGCTTCCTTCGCTTCGAGCTGGGTCGCGACTTCCGCGATGTCGGCGCCGGCATCCGCCGCCAGCTTGTTCAGGCGTTCCTTCTGTTCGAGCAGGCTTTCCAGCGGTTTCAGTTTCGCGTTCACCTGCGTCAGGCGCGTCGCGAGTTCGTTCGCTTCCTGTTCGAGCTTCACCTCCTGCTGCTGCGCTTCGGTCAGCGCGCGCTGCTGGGCGGCGAGTGCGTTGCGCTTTTCCGTCAGCAGGCTGTCGGCCTGCATCAGCGGCTTCTTCGCCTCGCGCAGCGCGCGGCTCACGTTCGCGGCCTTTTCGCGCGCTTCGTGGTATTCCAGGCTCGGCAGCACTTCCTCGACGAGGGCGCGGCGTTCCTTTTGCAGGTCTTCCCACTGGTGGTAGTTCGCAACGCGCAGGCGCAGGCCTTCGAGGTTGATGCGCGACGTCTCCAGCTCGGCCTCGAAGCGCTTCAGCTCCGACTCGGTGTCGCGCTGGTGGCGCTTCGCCTCGTCGTACGCGTCCAGCACTTCCTTGTCGCCGAACACCTGGAACACGAGGTCCAGCAGCTGGCGCGGCGCGTATTCGCACAGTTTATCGGTCTCGCCCTGCTCCAGCGCGAGCACCTTCGACATCGCGGGCGACAGGCCGGCCGACGCGAGGCGCTTGCGGTAGTTCTCGACGCCGAGCCAGTCGGTGGCTTCCGTCACTTCCTCGATCTGGATATTCCCCGGCCGCATGAGGTACTGGCGCTTCCAGTCGCCGCCGTTCTTCTGCACCTGGCAGAACAGCGTGACTTCGTCGTCGCTGAAGAAGCCGCTATGCCGGAACGGGCGGTTCGACAGCTGGCGGCCGGACGGTTTGTTGTCGACGACGGCGCGCAGCCAGGCACTCTGCTGGCCCGAATGGCGCGCGTAGTGTTTATAGGTCCGGCCCATCGAGCAATCGAGGCCGAACAGCGTGCGCAGCGCGTCGAGCAGCGTCGTCTTGCCGGAGCCGTTCTGGCCGGCGATGGTGATGATCTTGGCGTCGAGCGGGATGTTCTTGATGCGCTGCCAGTAGTCCCAGTGGACCAGCTCGAGGGATTTAATGTGGAACATGCGTGCCTCTTAAGCTTGTGGCGTTTCGGTGTCGACCGGTTCGTCGTTCGCGGCTTCGCTGACGTGACGGCGCGGTGCGGCCGCCACCGGTGCGCGCTTGAACACGTCGGCCAGCGCGCCGTTGATGATGCGTTCCTTCAGCACGTCGGTATCCATCAGGAGGTCCAGCAGCGGACCTTCCAGGATCACGTCGCCGCGGCGCTCGATGAAGCCGAGCTTCGACAACAGGCCCAGGTTCATGTCCATGCGGGTCTTCTTGCCCAGCTTCTCGCCGAAGTCCGCGAGCAGCGTCGTGTACGAGATGCCGATCGACGTATCTTCCGCGCGCGGGATCGGGTTGTCCTTGTCGAACATGTCGGACTGGTCGATGTCGATGGCCTGGTGCGTTTCCTGGCGCTGGCGCTTGGGCAGGATGATCTGCGCCCACAGCACGACGAGCAGCGCCACGCCGTCGCGCGTGAGGCCGAAGTTATTGTTCTGCCAGATGTCCTTGGCGCCGAAGATCTTCGGTTCGACGTTACGGTGCAGGGCCAGCGTGACGTGGTCCGCGTACACGTTGTCGAGAAGCTTCAGGCCGCATTCGAGCAGGCGCTTGTCGATCTCGGCGCGGAACTGGTCGTCGGACAGCGCGCGCTTGACCATCTTGTCGTCGCGGCGCAGGGTCTGGTGCGTGAGCAGTCGCGCGATCAGGATTTGGGCGTCGTCATTCATCTTGCGTCTTGCTTTCCGGGGTGCTCGGTAGATCGAGATTCAGTGAGAGGGTCGCGCGCGAGATGGCCGCGATGTGCGGGTCGTCCAGCGGGATCATTTCGTCGGCCGAATCGAAGCGCACCGGCAGGCGCGCCAGTTCGGCGGTCGGGCCCTGCAGGTTGGCCTCGGCCGGATCGCCCAGCAGCGGCAGCAGCGAGGCGCGGTACGATGCGACGGCAAAGCTGGCCGGCAGCAGCGATTCCTGGATCGGCACGCTCTTCGGTGCCCCCTCCGCCATGATGGGGAAGTTGTCCAGGTTGGCGAAATCGGCAAGGCGGCGGATCCAGTCGTCCAGTTCCGCCTGCATCGCCGGGTTGTCGTTGATCGTCATGGCCGCGTCCTCGCCGTTCGGCAGGCCGCCCGGCGCCATGGGCGCGACGCGTTCCATCATGAGTTCCGTCTCGGCCACGTCGATCATCTCGGCCGGCGTCGTGAACAGCGGGACGACCGGGCGGTCGATCGCGTCCTCGGCCAGGCTGGCGAGGTCGTCGTGCGCCAGCAGCCAGCGCTTGATGTCCGTCGTCGACAGGCCCGACTGGCCCAGGTGCACGCGCTGGCGCTCGATCTGGTTCAGCGCGCGCGAGAACATCCCCTGCATGTTCAGGAGCTGCGACTGGGCGCGGCCGATCGCCTGCGCGGCGCGGTGCGTGGCGGAGTCGGCGCGCTCGTCGGACGTGATGGCGCGCAGGATCACGGAGCCCTTCTCGACCCAGTCGCACGCCATGTGCCACTTCGCCTGCGACGCGCGCAGGCGGAATTCGGAACCGGACGCGATCGCGTCGCGGAATTCCTCGTGCAGCTCGACGAGGCGGCCCAGCAAATGCTTCAGCTGGTCGACGGTGATGCCGCCGACGGCCTGCGCACCGGCCACCTGCGACAGCAGGAAGCCCATCTCGGCCTCGTCCTCTTCCGGCTTGCCGAGGGCGAGCAAGGTGTCGAGCGCGGCCAGCACGTTGCGCGCGAGCGGCGTGATGCGGTAGACGGCGGCCGGGTTGTCCCACGCGAGCAGGCCGTGCGTACGCAGGCGGCCCAGCACCGTTTCCAGGCTTTCCGGGATCAGGTAGGCGAACTTCGTGTTGATGTCGGCGCGCGAGAAGGCGGAATCCATCGCGTCGGACGCGAGCTCGCGCAGCACGAGCAGGCGCACGATGACGCCGTCCTGCGAGCCGTGGAACAGCGCGGTGAACGCCTGCAGCATGGGCTGCGCACGCTTGAGGTGATATACCTGCTCGATCTCGTCCGGCGCCACTCCCTCCTGGAAGTGCGTCTGCAGCGGGTCGAGCTCATCTTGCGCCGGGATTTGGGAGTCGGCGGCGGTTGCTGCCAGGTTGTCGATCATCGTAAGGCTTACCAGTCTGCTGTCGCGCGCGGCCTTCTGGACCACGGGCGCGGGGGCGTCAGTATAACAGTTAAGGCTTGGCAACTAATACGGAACGCCCGCGTACGGTTCACAACTGGTGAATATGCAACGGAATCGAAGCGCCGCTTGACTTGCCAACATGACAACATCAGGCGCGCGCCCCTCTGATCCCGACAGCGCGATAATGAACGTTGCGATATTTACATCATCTTCATGAGGAGGAATGCCATGCAACGCACACTTGCGGCCGCGGTTGTATCCACCTTCCTGGCCGCCTGCCTGACCCCGGCCGCCGTCCTGGCGGCGCCACTCACCCCGAAGCAGCAGAACGGCATCAACTACGTCAACGGCGGCGTCGGCGAGGAAGAGCAGGCCGCCATGAAGGCCCTGCGCGCCGACTACAACCTGCTGCTGACCTTCGCCACCAAGCAGAGCGGTGCCTACCGCTCCGACGTCCAGCTCGATATCTCGGATGCCAAGGGTGCGAATCTGGTGACCGCGGCGAATACGGGGCCGATGTTCTTTGCCAGACTGCCGGCGGGCACGTATCGGATCAGCGCGGCGGCGGAGGGCAAGACCTTCAAACGGACCGTCAAGGTGGGCAGCGCGCCCAAGGAGATCGTGCTGCATTGGGAAAACGACAATCCGGATGATCCGGGGCCGCAAGAATAACTGCCGGTATCTTTCTTGCAATTTAAACAAGTCGAAACACGCGTTCGATAGCGTCGTTCGGGCTTGCACCTTCGCTATCGCCCCATTGCAGACCTTACTGGAAACGCTTGAAGCCGAAAAATAAAATAACGGCCACAACAACCCAGAACCCGGCACGCGCGACAAAGCTGTAAACGCCGGCGCGAGGGTGTTGTGCGGACGTTACAGCGACTGGTGTCCGATAGCGCCACACGATGCCCGCGGCCAATGTATTGATCAGCAAGCTCAAGCAGAAAGCCTTCCAGTCCCAGCCCAGAAAAACCTGGAGCAGGATTGACGTGATGACGAGGGGAATCAAAATCGCGAATGCTTGTTTTCGAGTGGGAAATCGCTTGTTCATGGTTAGGATTCTTCGCGCTGCTGCGTTGATTGACTGGCCTGTTTTCGACTCTACACACGACACTGTAAAGATGGCGTAAAAACTGGTCTTCAATACGTGTTCGCCGTCCGGTTTTGGCCCCGAAGCGGACGCGCCCAAAAGTTCCGAAACTCTTCGGTTTCAACAAGTTTAGCGGTTTCAACTGCGTGCACAATCATCGTTTTCACCAGCCCCGATTCCGATATTTACTTGCCCTTCAACGTACCCTCCTGGCCCGCCAGCCGCTCGACAAGCGCATCCATCCGCTCCACCGGCACCTGCGCATACCCGAGCAGCAGCCCGTTGACCGGCTCCCCACCGGGCACCGCATGCGCCGACAACGCATTCACCACGATTCCCTGCGCCCGCGCGCGCCGCACGATCTCCACGTCCGCAATGCCATCGGCGGGCAGACGCAGCGCCAGATGCATCCCGGCCGAAGCCCCTTCGACGACCGCGTGACTGCCCACGTGCCGCCCGAGCGCCTCGACCAGCGCATCCCGGCGCTGCCGATACAACCGCCGCATCCGCCGCAAATGCAGCGCGAACTCCCCGCTGCGTAAAAACTCCGCCAGCGCCAGCTGCTCCGCCGGCCGCCCCGCCGCTGCCGACTGCGCGCGCATGACGGCCAGTTGCGGCGCCAACCCGGCCGGCACGACGACGAACCCGATGCGCAGCGCCGGAAACATCGTCTTGCTGAACGTGCCGCAGTACAGCACGGGCGCGTCCGCCACGAGACCCTGCATCGCCGCCAGCGGCGGGCCTTCGTGGCGGAATTCGCTGTCGTAGTCGTCCTCGACGATCAGCGCGCCGGCCGCACGCGCGCCGTCGGTCAGTGCGAGGCGCCGCACCGCCGACGTCACCACGCCGATGGGGTACTGGTGCGACGGCGTCGTGTAGATCAGCTTCGGGCGGCGCGCGCTCCAGTCGTGAAGAGACGGCGCCATGCCCTCCCCGTCCACGGCGATGCCCTCGACGATCAGGCCCGCACCCCGGAACGCGGCCAGCGCGCCGCCGTAGCCGGGGCTCTCGATCCAGGCGATATCGCCCGCGTCCGCGCACGCGTGGGCGCACAGGTCGAGGCTCGCCTGCGTGCCGTCCGTGATGAAGACCTGGCCCGGCTCGCACACGACGCCGCGCGACGCGCGCAGGTAGTCCG
>NZ_JBKYMO010000187.1:0-10618 GCF_047302915.1 Massilia sp. CT11-108
ACCTGATGGGACGCCACGGCGGCAAGTACGCCCGCCGCCAGCAGGCCGCGGCGCGCCAGCCTGGCCGCCGTCACGCGCTGGCCTTGATGCCGTGGCGTCCCATCAGGTCGTACAAGGTGGGCCGGCTGACGCCCAGCATCTCGGACGCCTTGACGATGTTCCCGTCCGTGCGCGCGAGCGCGCGGGCGATGGCCTTGTACTCGGCTTCGTCGCGCACCTGGCGCAGGTTCAACGGCTCTTCCTCGGCACCCGTGTCGGGCAGGCCGAGATCGTCGGCGACGATCGTGTTTCCGTCGGCCATGATGACGGCGCGCTTGATGCAGTTTTCCATCTCGCGCACGTTGCCGGGCCACTGGTAGGCTTCGATCGCGGCCAGCGCGTCCGGCGCGAAGTGCAGCGACGCGCGCGATTCCTGCGCGCAGAACTTGTTCTTGAAGTGATGGGCCAGCAGCGCCGCATCGCCCTCGCGCTGGCGCAGCGGCGGGATCGTCACGACGATTTCGGACAGGCGGTAATACAGGTCTTCGCGGAAGCGGCCCTGCGCGCACAAGTCCTTCAGCTTCTGGTGCGTCGCGCAGACGATGCGCACGTCGACGGGGATCTCGTCATGGCCGCCGATACGCTCGATCACGCGCTCCTGCAGGAAGCGCAGCAGCTTGGCCTGCAGCGCCATCGGCAGGTCGCCGACTTCGTCGAGGAAGAACGTGCCGCCGTGGGCCAGCTCCACCTTGCCCTTGGTCTGCTTGGCGGCGCCCGTGAAGGCGCCCTTCTCGTAGCCGAACAACTCGCTCTCGAGCAGGTTTTCCGGAATCGCCGCGCAGTTGATCGCCATGAAGCGCTCCTTTGCGCGCGGCGACAGCGCATGGATGGCGCGTGCCAGCACCTCCTTGCCGGTACCGGATTCGCCCAGCAGCATGACGGACGCGGACGTCGGCGCCACCTTCTCGATGGTGCGGCAGACTTTCGACATGCCCGGGTCGCGCGAGATCACGCCGGCCAGCGGCGAGTCGGCCTGCGACTGCTGCATGCGGCGGTTTTCCTCCTGCAGGTTATGCAGGAAGAAGGCGCGCTGGATCACGAGGTTCAACACTTCCGGATCGACCGGCTTCTGGTGGAAATCGTAGGCGCCCATGCCGATCGCCTTGACGGCGTTGGCATGGTCCTGGTTGCCCGTCAGGACGATCACGCGCGTGTCCGGCGCCAGCGCCAGGATCTGCTGCAAGGTGGCCAGGCCTTCGGTGGAGCCGTCCGGATCGGGCGGCAGGCCGAGGTCCATCGTGCAGACGGCCGGCTCGTGGCGGCGGATCTGCGCCAGCGCCGCCTCGCGGTCGCCGGCCACTACCACGTCGTACGCGTCCAGGCTCCAGCGCAGCTGTTTCTGCAGGCCCGGATCGTCTTCGATGATCAACAGCTTGGGTTTTTGTTGGGTCATGGTGTCTTCTTTCAGGCGATCGTCGCGGCGGCCGCGACGCGGTGCAGCGGCAGGACGACCTTGAACGTGGTACCGAGTCGGGGTTGGCTGGTCACGTCCAGCGTCCCGCCCAGCTCGGTGATGTATTCGCGGCTTTCGAACACGCCGATGCCCATGCCGGCCGACTTGGTGGAGTCGAATGGCTTGAACAGGCGCTCGCGGATGAATTCTTCCGTCATGCCTTCGCCGGTGTCCGTGATCTCGACCTCGACGGCGCTCTCGCGCCCGTCGGCGGGCAGGGCCACGCGGACCATCACGTTGCCGTCGCGCGGCGTCGCCTCGATCGCGTTCTGGATCAGGTGGCCCAGCACGCGCTCCAGGCGCTCGCGGTCGGCCAGCACGCACAGGCCCGCCTGCTCGACGAGCAGTTGCGGATGCGGCTCGAACGCGCTCTTGAGGGCGAGCGCCTGGCGCACGACGTCGTCGACGGCCAGCGGCTGCGGCTTGTCGGCATTCTCGCTGCGCGACAGCTTCTGCAGCAGCAGCTTCATTTTCTGCACGGAGTGGTTCAGCGTCTCCAGCATGTCGCGCTGGAATTCGGGGTTGTCCTTGTGCTTCTCCGCGTTCGCGTTCATCAGCGACAGCTGGGCGACGAGGTTCTTCAGGTCGTGCACGACGAACGTCGACATGCGGTTGAACGACTCGAACTGGCGCGCCACCATCAGCGCGTTGGCGGCGTCTTCCTGCGCGAGGTAGCTGGCGGCCTGGCTGCCGGCGATCTCCAGCAGGTCGATGATTTCCCAGTTCAGTTTCACCGGGCTGCGCGCGCGCTGCAGCACGACGAAGCCGAACAGTTTTTCCTGCAGCATCAACGGCACGACGAGCCAGCGGCGCGGGGAGTCCAGCAGCCAGCCGGGCAAGGCGAGACCTTCGTATTTGTCGGGGCGCTCGACGTATTCGTCGACATCGACGACCCACTGCGTGCTCTCCAGGAAGCGGCAGAACGGCGCGTTGGCCGGCTCGCTCACGTGGGTGTCGACCGTCGGCCAGCCCGCCATCGCCGTGAAGCGGCCGCCGGCATCGCGCTGCCACAAGGTGCCGCCGGGGCTTTCGACGAGCACGGCCAGCGCCTGGATCGCGCGCTCGCCCAGGTTCGGGCCGCGCTCGGACAGCGTGCGCGTAAAGCGCATCCACTCTTCGCGGTAATCGTAGTTGTAGCGGTAGAAGTGCTTGCTGATCGAGACCTTCAGCCAGGAGCGCGCCGTGCCGGAGAACAGGATCACGCCCAGCAGGGAGATGGCGCCGAACAGGAAGCCCGTCTGCATCACCGTGCCCCAGCTGCCGCCCACGTAGCGCAGGTAGTAGCCGACCGTGCCCATGGCCAGCAGGTAGATCGCGGAACCGAACAACGCGGCCGAATGGAAGACGACGCGGCGCGACACGGCGAACGACGTCGTCCACGACTTGCGCCGCGTGATCGACAGCGCGATCAGCGGCACGGTCAGCGCGTTGACGAAACCGCGCGCCGTCCACAGGTCCGCGCTCAGTTTGCGGAACAGCAGCGCATTGCTGTACATGTAGAAGTCGTAGGCGAACATGCCGCCGATGCCCAGGCAGGCGAACTTGATCGCCCAGCGCTCTTCGATGGTCTTGTTGCGGTAGACCTGCTCGACGAGCAGCATGCCGTACACGGACAGGCCGACATAGCCGATCAGGAGCGGCAGCCCGAGCACGGGCAGGAGGTCGTTGTCCCAGTGGGCGACGCCGACGCCGGTCAGCAGCAGCAGATAGACGCAGCCCGCCGCCAGCAGTCCCGCGCGCGGCGCGGGGAAGCGGCCGAGGATCAGGCGCGCCGGCTGGCTGTCCGCGTCGCTGCGCCAGTCGCCGAGCAGGGCCACGAGGAACAGCGACCAGGTGCCGTCGCGCAGCACCTCGAGCGCGGCCGTGCCCGTGTTCCACAGGATCTCCCGGGCGGCATCCACGCCCAGCGCCGCAGCCCACGCGGCCGTGCCAGCCCGACAGGACCGACAGGCCCAGTGCGAGGAAGCCGATGGCGGCCAGTGCGTAGCAGGAAGCAGCGATATTGATCACGTTACTGGGCACGATGCGGCCGCAGGGAACATCAGCGTCCGCTGCGGAACAGGACGACCTTCAGGGTGTCGATCAGGATCAGGACGTCCAGGAACAGGCTGTTGTTCTTCACGTAGTACAGGTCGTACTGCAGCTTCTGCAGCGCGTCCTCGGCCGAGGAACCGTAGCCGTAGCGCACCTGGGCCCAGCCGGTGATGCCCGGCTTGACGCTGTGGCGCACGTTGTAATACGGGACCACTTCGATCAGCTGGTCGACGAAGTACTGGCGCTCCGGGCGCGGACCCACGAACGACATGTCGCCCTTGAGCACGTTGAGCACCTGCGGCAGCTCGTCGATACGCGTCTTGCGCATGAAATTGCCGACGCGCGTGATGCGCGGGTCGTTCTGCTGCGCCCATTGCGGCTTGCCGCCCTTTTCCGCGTCGGTGCGCATGCTGCGGAATTTGTGGACGAAGAACGCGGCGCCGTCCTTGCCGACCCGTTCCTGGGAATAGAACACGGGACCGCCGTCTTCCAGCTTGACGGCCAGCGCCGCCAGCAGCATCAGCGGAAGCGTCAGCACCATGATGATCAGGCTGCAGACGATGTCGAAGCTGCGCTTCATGAACGTGCGCACAAAGCTCTGGTCGAAGCCGCCGCCGAACACGAGCCACGACGGCTGCAGCGAATCGACGCGGATCTGGCAGGTCTCGCGCTCGAAGAAGGTCGCGGCGTCGGTGACCTTGAAGCCCTGCAGCTTGCACTCGAGCAGATCCTTGATGGGGAAGCCGCCGCGGCGGTTCTGCACGGAGACGACGATTTCCTCGACGTTGTACTGGCGCGCCAGCGCGACGAGCGATTCGCCCTCGCGCGACTTCAGCAGGCTGGTCCCCGGCACGCACAATTCCTCGGTCGGCGTCGGCACGAAGCCGGCGATGTTGTAGCGGTGGTAGCTGGTGCTCTGCATCGCCAGGTCGCTGCATTCCTTGGCGAGCGGGCCGCTGCCCAGGAACAGGATGCGGGTTTCCAGGAAGCGCAGCTCGGACGACTTGAAGAACACCATGCGCGCCAGGAAGATGCCTCCCGCGGCGATGCCGAACACGAGCGCCATGATGCCGCGGCCGAAATACAGGTCGGGCGCCACGTAGAACACCAGCGTCAGGATCAGGAAGCCCATCAGGAACGAGGGCATCAGCTTCATGAAGAACGGATGGCGCAGGCCTTCGTTGAAGTCGAGCTGGTACATGCCCATGGCGCTCATGCTGAAGATGATCGCGGCGGTGAATGCGATGGCGGATGTAAAGAAGTGATGGTCGAGGTTGGGCAGGGACGCGTTCTGGCCCAGTTCCATGAACCGCACCGTCGCGCCGATGTAGGCTGCGCCAAGCAGCACCAACACTTCGACGAACAGAAGGACGAATACGATCTTCGACACATAGTGATTAGAAATCCTAAGCACAATTGCCTCCGGTGTAGCTGTTATTGCTGATTTGCACAACCAATAGTCGAGCCGGGATACGCGTGCGCGTTCCCAAAAGTTCTTGACTCAAGGAAATAAAACAAGGCCGGAAATAGCCTGGAACTGTCATTGTCATCATCACATGCAAAACGGCAAGGCTCGGGGGTCCAAGCGGCCTGCCCTCGGCACGACCCATCGAATAGTCACGGCATCTGCAGCTGCGGATGCCGGCGATACATTACAGACGCCAGAGGCAGTAGCCAGCCTCGCGGATCCCGTTCGGATCGAACTGGGCCTTGACGTCGACGAAGCAGCCGCCGTCGTTCAGCTTGGACTGGAAATCCGTCAGCGAACGCGCCAGCACTTCCTTGTGCGGCACCGCAACGATGAGGGCATCCCCCTTCGGCAGGTCTTCCCAGCGCTCCAGTGCGATGCCGTATTCATGCTGCGCTTCGTCCGCTTCGGCCACCGGGTCGTGCACGTGCACTTCGACACCGTAAGACTGTAGCTCGTACACAATGTCCGCGACTTTGGAATTGCGCAGGTCCGGGCAATTTTCCTTGAACGTCAGGCCGATCACGTTGACTTTCGAACCCTTGACGTGGAAGCCCGCCGAGATCATCGATTTGACGGTCTTTTCGGCCACGAACTTGGCCATGCCGTCGTTGATGCGGCGCCCCGCCAGGATCACCTGCGGGTGGTAGCCGATCATCTCGGCCTTGTGCGTCAGGTAGTAGGGGTCGACGCCGATGCAGTGGCCGCCCACCAGGCCCGGGCGGAACGGCAGGAAGTTCCATTTCGTGCCGGCGGCCTTCAGCACTTCCAGCGTATCGATGCCGATCTTGTCGAAGATGATCGCCAGTTCGTTCATCAGCGCGATGTTCAGGTCGCGCTGGGTGTTTTCGATGACCTTGGCCGCTTCCGCGACCTTCAGGCTGGACGCGCGATGCACGCCGGCCTTGACGACGGTCTCGTACATGGCCGCCACGCGTTCCAGCGTCTCCGCGTCGTCGCCGGACACCACTTTCATCACGTTGGTCAGCGTGTGTTCCTTGTCGCCCGGGTTGATGCGCTCGGGCGAGAAGCCGACGTGGAAGCCATCCTTCCACTTCATGCCGGAGAATTTTTCCAGGACGGGGATGCAGACTTCCTCGGTCGCGCCCGGATACACGGTCGATTCATAGATGACGATCGCACCGCGCTTCATGTGCTTGCCGACGGTCTCGCTGGCGCTGATCAGCGGCGCGAAGTCGGGCACGTGGGCGATGTCGACGGGGGTCGGAACGCCGATCAGGATGTAATCGGCCTTGGCCAGCGCGGCCGGGTCGGTAGTGACGCTCAGGTGGCGCGCCGAACGCAATTGCTCAGTCGACACCTCACCGGCGGGATCGACAAATTTCTTGTAGCTCTCGACCTTTGTCGTCGACAAATCGAAACCGATCGTCGGGCCGAGCTTGCCGAACTCGACAGCCAGCGGCAAACCTACATAACCCAATCCCACTACTGCGATGACCTCGTCTGGCTTCATATTGATTCCGTTCCGCTTGGTTGCTATTACGATAACTTTGAGTCAGCACGGAAAAACGTCTGCCCGCTCGACGAGTCAACTCGCCTTGCCGACAACGGCGCCTTGTGCCATCGTCGTTTGCAGACCAACGTTCACATCGTGGGAGCCCATCGAATTTTCACGAATCCTCACCGCCGTGCTGATGAGATAATAACATTTTATCGATTACAAGTTAGCAACAAGACATACCGTGCGCATGAATCGAAACGTTCCGAGAACAGCAGAATAAGTGGCTGCGGTCTAAACAGGCAAGCAATACCTTGTCCTTACGTCCCGGAGTGTTGTAAGCGCGGTTATTGAGCGCTCGTAACTTGTCGTAATGTTATGTCTTTCGGGTAGGCGGTGACATTGCCTGCGTCGAGATCGAGGAAGGCGGCGCGGCCGGTCCTGCTACGCTCGCGGTTGGCGGCGATGGCCGCCTTGTCGATGCCGGCCAGCAGGCGGATCTTGGCCAGCTGCAGCTTGACGTCCTGCATGTTCACGCGCGCCAGCGCATAGCCGAGGTGGGCGAACACGGACACCCATTCCCGGCCGAAGGAGAAATGCGTGTTCGGGTTCGAGCTGCGCGCGATGACTTCGCGCCGGAAGGTTTCGCCCGATTCGAAGAATTTGCTGGGCGGGCGCTGTTCGCGGTCGTGATAGATACGCGACGTGGGCAGGACGCCCAGTTTCAGTTTGTGGAACTGCAGGCGCTGCGTGTAATTGTCATCCTCGCCGTAGTGGAAGAACGACGGGCTGAAGCCGCCCACCTGTTCCAGGCATGCGCGCGTCACCAGCCAGGCGGCGGCATTCACGAAACCGACGTCGTACACGTCCTTGATGCGGCCGAGGAAGAGATCCGAGTACAGGCCCCGGCATTTGTTCGGCGCGATGTAGTTCGAAAAGCCGTAATCGAGGCCGTCGCCGGCGCCGTTCAGGTGCATCGGGCTGATGACGCCATAGGCGGGATGCCGCTGGTGCGCCTCGACGAGTTTTTGCACCGCGTCCGGATCGATCCAGGCATCCTGATTGAGCAGGAAGACATAGTCCGCGCCGCGCTGGTACGCCATTTCCATGCCAATGTTGTTGGCCTTGCCAAACCCGTGGTTCGTTCCGGTAGCGACGACCTCCACTTCCGGATACTCGGCCGCGATGCGCGCCAGGGTGTCGTCCTTCGATCCGTTGTCGATGACGATCGTGTGCAGCGGCACGGTCGACTTGCGCAGGCTGGAAAAGCACGGGGTCACCCACTTGGATCCGTTGTAGGTCACTATCACCACAAAAACCTTGGCGCTCATCGTCGTCCTCTTTGAAATGGCTGGAAAATCGGCTGCAGTGCCGGATGTTGACACATTTGCAGCAAATTCGGAAGGAAACGGGCACTACGGTGTGCGGGGAGACAGGAAGGCATGGCGCGGCTGGCGGGGATCGAACCCACGACCCTTGGCTTCGGAGGCCCAAAAATAGCCATAGATAAGCACTATATTTATTCGAGACATTATCTTTATTGGCACAATCTTGGCACACTAACAGCTCAGCTAGAACTTTCGAACGACAAATGCCAGCCCATCCGCGATGTTGGCCATAACGTTGTCCAACTGGGTCAATAGGCAACTTTATCTTGCGTGCCAAGTAGCAGCAGCGCCGGGGGCACCATCACGCCCCCGTAGCTGCGGAGCCGGCGGCGTGTCGACCGTGACTACTACAAGTCCTGGATATTCAGCCGCACCACAACGCCAAATCCCGGCGTTTCCGCCGCTGGTCGCGATGGTCCCGGCTCCCTCCAGGAAAGCTCCACCGGCGGGTTTACGGTGACGACGAACACTTGCATAGGCGGAAAGTGAAGCACCACGACACGCCACCGTTGAGTAGTTTGGTAAGTCATCTCCCGTAATCAATGCCGGCATTTTCGGCAGTTGGCCCTGGTCTTTGCCGGGGCCAACGCTTCACTGGGGTCCGAAACTATGATGATCTCTTGCATTCGAAGCTATACGGTATTGGCCGCTGTGTTCGCCACGTTGCTCTCAACTTCTGCTGCCGCTGCTGCCACGGCGCCGCGCGCATGGCTAGTCAGCAAAGGCAATACACAGGCCGTGCTAGTCGGCGAGTCTCACGTCGGTACCCCAGTTGAGAACGATCACTACTTTGAGACCGTCGTGAAACCGAGTTACGCGGTGGCGGAGGTGGCCGTAATGGAGACTTATTTCGTTCCGGACCAGCTCCGGAACGGATCGTTCGCGCTCGGCGCGCCCTGCTTTGACGATCCGAAGGGTTTGCACACGCAGCGCTTGCATCTTGCCTTTGACGCTCTGATTAAGGCGACACGGGATAGCCATCTTGACGTGCCAAACTGGCTCGAAAGCTGGGCGCTCGTGCCGGAATACCTGACTTTGACGTTGTTGGACACGTTTACGACAGCGTCGCTCGGGCCGGCATATGACGTCGTCAGTGAAACAGGCATTTCCTTCCGCCTGCGTGGCACGGACACGACATCGAAAAAGACGATTGGCCTAGATACGCTCGGGGACAGGCGAACGCACTTCTGCAGCGCGAGTGCCGCTGACCGAGCAGATTTCGTTGCTGATAAAGCCCTGCAGGTTTCGCGCCTGCTGCGCCTGAAGCAATCGGATCCGTTGTATGGCTCCCTTGGCAAACTAGCAGTCGTCGCCGGGGAGGTTACTGACGAAAAGGTCCGCTGCGTCGACCGCCCGACGCCCTGTGCCATTGATCCGGTTTCTCCTGGCGATCAGATCTTGCAGGACAAGGGACTGGAGACAAACTATAGTTCGGGTACTTTTGAGATCATGATCAAGCAACGTACCCATGCCTGGGTTCCCCTCATCGCCAAAACCATTTCCGAACATCACAGAACCTTCGTCATCGTCGGTGCGCTGCACCTTCCCGACCTACGAGTTGGCACCCGGGTCGAGCCTGGTTTGATCAGTCTGCTGCGCCAGCAAGGCTTTTCGGTCACCAGTATCTGCGGGGCCAATGACATCAGTGCGACATTCCTATCGCCTTCCTGGTTCGACCGCGTGCGCTCCGCGCTGGGTAGCTTATGAAGACCATATTACAGACCGAAGCAAGCGAGTTCGGCTTGGCCAGCCTTGCCATGCACGGCTCGTGCACTATGCCGCCATGCTGGAACGGGCAGCGCGGCCACTGAGTCTGCCTAGATGTGCCGTGACTTGTTTCGAAACGTACGAGACGCCGGCACAAATTTGGCACATTCAATATGCCAAGAAATGAATTCAATGCGCGACACTGCTGCGTATCGCAGCACGTAAATGATTGAATTTTATAGGGATTGTGGCGCGGCTGGCGGGGATCGAACCCACGACCCTTGGCTTCGGAGGCCAATACTCTATCCACTGAGCTACAGCCGCGCTGGAGGAGGCGATGCGAAGGATACAGTCTTTCCCGGGCGTCGTCTATGGCAACGCGCCGCTCCAGTGGGAAATTGCGTTTCCACCAAGTGTCTTTGGGTCTATAATCGCCCGGCGGCATTGCATATAAATAAGTATTCCACGTATTCCGCAGGGCAGAAGCAGGTTTTTTTAATTTGTATTAAGGAAATCATGAGCGACGCGCACAACGAACACCAATCCTTTATCCGGACCCCCAAGCAACTGATCATCGCAGTGGCTGGTTTTTTCCTGGTCATCGTCATCGGCATCATCCTGCTGGTGATCTTTGCCACCAACAAGCCCCTGGGTGGCGCCGGGTCCGAAAGCCAGAGTGCGCAAGCCGTCGCGACGCGCGTGCGCCCGGTGGCCGAGGAAGGGTTTGCGTTCAAGGACGTGAACGCGCCCAAGGTGCTGCAATCGGGCCAGGCCGTGTATAACGCCACCTGCGTCGCCTGCCATGGCTCGGGCGCAGCAGGTGCGCCTAAGGCTGGCGACGCAAGTGCCTGGGGCGCCCGCATCGCGCAGGGCTACGACACCCTCGTCCAGCACGCCGTGCAAGGCATCCGCGCCATGCCGGCCAAGGGCGGCAATCCCGATCTCGACGACATCGAAGTCGCCCGCGCCGTGGTCTACATGACCAACCAGTCGGGCGCCAAGTTCAAGGAGCCGGAAGCCCCGGCGGCAGGCACCCAGGCGCCGGCCCAGGCCGCAGCCGCACCGGCAGC
>NZ_JBKYMO010000188.1:0-10482 GCF_047302915.1 Massilia sp. CT11-108
GCATGCCGTAGCGTGGCTGTGCATGCCCAGCGCGGCGGCGATGAACGGCCAGGCCATCGCGGTGGCGGGCGGGGAGGTGATGTGACGCCGGCCGACGATGCCCCGCTCGACCTGAAGCTGTGGCTGCGGCTGTTGTCCTGCACGGTGCGCGTGGAGAACACGATCCGCAGCCGGCTGCGCACCACGTTCGGCATCACGTTGCCGCGCTTCGACCTGATGGCGCAGCTGGAACGTCACCCGGACGGCTTGCGGATGGGCGAATTGTCGAAGCGGATGATGGTCACGGGCGGCAACGTGACGGGCATCGCCGACCAGCTGGAACGCGAAGAGCTCATCCTGCGCGTGCCCGACCCGCAGGACGGGCGGGCGTTCATGCTGAGGCTGACGCCGCGCGGGCGCACCGCGTTCGCGCAAATGGCGGCCGTGCACCAGGGCTGGGTGGCCGACCTGTTCGGCGACATCCCCCCGGACGACAAGGCCACCATGATCGCCTTGCTCGACACGATGAAGCGGCAATTGAATACGCAATCGAGCGACAAGGACTAGGAGACCCCATGCACCGCACGCAGCTGGCCGGCTACCGCGCCGAACATTTCCTCTACGAGGCCGACGGCGGCGTCGCCACCATCACGCTGAACCGCCCCGAGCGCAAGAACCCGCTGACGTTCGACTCTTACGCGGAGCTGCGCGACCTGTTCCGCGCGCTCGCGTATGCGGACGACGTGAAGGCCGTCGTGCTGACGGGCGCGGGCGGGAATTTCTGCTCGGGCGGCGACGTCCACGAGATCATCGGGCCGCTCACGCAACTGGACATGCCGGGCCTGCTCGCGTTCACGCGCATGACGGGCGACCTCGTGAAGGCGATGCTCGGCTGCCCGCAGCCCGTCGTGGCGGCCGTCGACGGCGTGTGCGCGGGCGCCGGCGCGATCCTCGCGATGGCGTCCGACCTGCGCCTCGCGAGCAGCCGCGCGCGTACGGCGTTCCTGTTCACGAAGGTCGGCCTGGCCGGCTGCGACATGGGCGCATGTTCCATCCTGCCGCGCCTCATCGGCCAGGGACGGGCGGCGGAACTGCTGTACACGGGCCGCGCCATGTCGGCCGAGGAGGGCGAGCGCTGGGGTTTCTATAACCGCCTGTGCGCGCCCGACGAGGTGAGGGGCGAGGCGCAGCGCCTCGCGCGCAGTCTCGCGGAAGGGCCGACGTTCGCGCACGGGATGACGAAGACAATGCTGCGGCAGGAGTGGACGATGGGGATTCCTGAAGCGCTCGAGGCCGAGGCGCAGGCGCAGGCGATCTGCATGGCGACCGGCGACTTCAAGCGCGCCTACGACGCGTTCGTCGCGAAAACCACACCCCGCTTCGAAGGAGACTGACATGGCGGACAAGTCCTATCTCGACTGGCCGTTCTTCGACGGGCGGCACGTCGACCTGGAAGCGGCGCTGGATGAATGGGCCGCCGCGCACGTGCGCGACCTGCACGGCACGGACGTCGATGCCGATTGCCGGCGCCTCGTGCGGATGCTGGGCGAAGGCGGGTGGCTGCGGCACGCGATCGGCGGTGCCGGTTCTCCCATCGACACACGCGCCATCTGCCTGATCCGCGAGACGCTGGCGCGCCACAACGGCCTCGCCGATTTCGCCTTCGCCATGCAGGGCCTCGGTTCCGGCGCGCTCAGCCTGTTCGGGACGGAGGCCCAGCGCGAACGCTACCTGCCGCGCGTGGCCCGCGGCGGGGCCATCGCTGCGTTCGCGCTGTCCGAGCCGGACGCGGGTTCCGATGTCGCCGCGCTGCGCTGCTCAGCGCGGCTTGAGGAAGACGCGTACGTCCTCGACGGCGAGAAGACGTGGATTTCGAATGGCGGCATCGCGGACTTCTACGTCGTGTTCGCGCGCACGGGCGAAGCGCCGGGCGCGCGCGGCATCAGCGCGTTCGTCGTCGACGCGGACACGCCCGGCTTCACGATCGCGGAACGGATCGCCGTCATCGCACCGCACCCGCTGGCGCGGCTGCGGTTCGAGGGTTGCCGGGTGCCGGCGGCGCAGCGCATCGGCGCGGCCGGGCAGGGATTCAAGGTGGCGATGGCGACGCTGGACGTGTTCCGCACATCCGTCGCGGCGGCCGCCCTCGGGTTCGCGCGCCGCGCATTCGACGACGCGCTGGCCCATGCGACGCGGCGGCGGATGTTCGGCCAGACGCTCGCGGATTTCCAGCTGACGCAGGCGAAGCTCGCGCAGATGGCGACGCACATCGACGCGAGCGCGCTGCTGACGTACCGGGCGGCGTGGCAGCGCGACCGCGGCGGCAAGGTGACGAAGGAAGCGGCGATGGCGAAGATGACGGCGACCGAGTCGGCGCAGCGGGTGATCGACGCGGCGGTGCAGATGTTCGGCGGCCTCGGCGTCACGAGCGGCCATCCGGCCGAGCGGCTGTATCGCGAGATCCGCGCGTTGCGCATCTACGAGGGCGCCACCGAAGTACAGCAACTGATCATCGCGCGCGAACTGCTGCGCGAGGCAAAGGAAGAACCATGATGGAGATACTGCAACCACCCGGTTGGCCGCGCCCGCGCGGGTACGCGAACGGCATCGCGGCGCGCGGCCGGCTCGTGTTCGTGAGCGGGATGATCGGCTGGAACGCGGACGGGCAGTTCGCCAGCGCCGATTTCACGGCGCAGGCCGGACAGGCGCTGCGCAACATCGTCGAGGTGTTGCGCGAGGCGGGGGCGCGGCCGGAACACATCGTGCGCATGACGTGGTACGTGGTCGACCGGCGGGAATACCTGGCCGCCGGCAGTGCCCTCGGCGCTGTCTATCGCGAGATCGTCGGCGCCCATTATCCGGCCATGACGGCCGTCGAGGTGAGTGCGCTGGTCGAGGACCGCGCCCGCGTGGAAATCGAGGCGACAGCGGTCGTGCCGGACTGATACCGAATCTGGTATCGATCACAAATATTTCGGAATGACAGGCTTTATACCGGTTTACGCATGCTAGACTCCTCGCGGGGTATCGATAACATCCATGTTGTCGGGGATCCCGAAAAAACAATACCGAACAGGAGACTACAATGCGTAAATCCCGTACCCGCACGCCCATGTTGCGGGCAGCGGCGCTGGCCGTGTCGCTCGCCGTCGCGAGCCTGCTGCCCGCCGCGCACGACGCCGTCGCGGCCGACACGATCCAGACCATCCTCACGAGCTACCAGCCCGCCATCAACGAGTTCACCGACGCGAACGGCTTCAAACATCCCGGCGTCGGCCTCACGAAGGAAGTGCTGGAGAACCTGCGCACGGAAGTGCAGGCGCAGAAGGAGCCCTGGAACACCTATTTCAACATGATGCTGTTGTCCGGCGCGGCATCGAAGACGGTGGCATCGAAAAACCAGAGCGGCGCGGATCCGACGAAGCCGGCGGTGGTGGCGTTCAACAGCCAGGGCGTGGAATCGAAATTCATCGCGGACGCGCTGTCCGCGTACACCCAGTCCATCCTGTACTACGTGACGGGCGACGAGACCTACCGCGCCAACGCGATGCGCCTGATCCGCATCTGGGCGCAGATGGATCCCACCCAGTACGTGTATTACACGGACGCGCACATCCACACGGGCATTCCCATGAGCCGGATGATGGCGGCGGCCGACATCATGCGCACCACGACGTGCCAGACGGCGGCGCTGGCCTGGACCGACCAGGACACGGTGAACCTGACGAACAACCTGATCGTGCCCGTCACGGAAACGTTCAACCACAGCCCCGATCACTTCATGAACCAGCACCTGTACGCGCTGCTGGGGTCCATGTCCGGCTATATCTTCACGGGCAACCGGGCCCGCTGGAACGAGGGCGTCGAGTGGTTCACGATCAACAGGACGGCCGTCGACCAGGGCCAGAACGGGGCCATCAAGCAGCTGTTCCGTCTCGTGACGAAGAACGACCTGACCGGCGAAGCCGTGACGCCGATGGTGGAGCACGTGGAAATGGGACGCGACCAGGCGCACGGCGCCGGCGACGTCACGAACATGAGTATCCTTGCGCGCCTGCTGATGTCGCAGAACCAGAAGATCGACCCCGTCAACGGCACGGCATCGGCGGCGCCGGACGCCGTGGGGCCGTACGAATTCCTGAACGACCGCATCCTCGACGCCACGGAGTATTTCGCCGGCTTCATGCTGGGCTACGACACGCCCTGGGTGCCGACGGCCGCGCACACGGACGCCAACGGCGTGCCGACCGTCGTCTACAAGACGCTGCAGGGCGGCTACCGGGGCCGCCTCACGCAGAACACGTGGGAGCCGTACTACTATTACAAGTACACGCGCGGGCTGGACATGAACCAGCGCGCACCCAACTATACCCGCATGTTCGCCGACCGCACGGTCTACAACTGGGACGGCGTGGACGGCGGCGGCGACTTCTGGCTCTTCATGCCGCCCGCTGCGGAAAGCGAGGGCACGCAATTCCTGGTCAAGCCCATCGTCGATCCGGTGCGCGAAGTGGAGGACCGCTTCACGTCGCTCGACGGCTTCGGGACCGCCATGCAGGACGACACCGCGTCGTTCATTCGCGTCGCGGCCACGGGAGCGGGCAGCAGGCTGGCCGTCATCGGCTACGGCAACGGGACGCGCAGCGTGGCATTCCGCGTGCGGACCAATGGCGAAGCATCGGTGGACGCGTTCGGCGACACCATCCTGCTGCCGGACACGCAGGGCCAGTGGCGCTATGTGAGCTATGCATTCGACCAGTACCAGGGCCTGGGCGACTACCTGCCCCTCACCGTCAAGGGCGCCGGCACGACGGTCGACATCGACCACATCAACGTCAACCCGGGCGCCTCGATCACGCCGCCCGTGTTTACGAGCGGTGACGCGGACCTGAGCCTGTACACGAACGCCGGCTCCACGGCGACCGTGTCGTACAGCTTCGCGGCGACGGACGCCACGGCCACCGACGTCCTGACGTACACGATCGACCACCTGCCGCCCGGCGCCCAGTTCGACACGAAGACGGGCGCGTTCGCGTGGGTGCCCACGCAGGCCGGCACCTTCAGCTTCATCGTCACGACGACCGACGGCACGGTCGTCACGTCGAAGGCCGTGCAGGTCGTCGTCGGCGCGGACCGCCAGTCCGCCATCGCCGCCGTGACGGCCGGGTACAAGCCCGACACGCTGTACACGACCCCGAGCCTGGCCGCCTACAACGCGGCGTATGCCGACGCGACGAATGCGGTGTCGA
The DNA here is from genome assembly GCF_047302915.1 of Massilia sp. CT11-108. NCBI lineage: Bacteria > Pseudomonadati > Pseudomonadota > Betaproteobacteria > Burkholderiales > Oxalobacteraceae > Massilia > Massilia sp. CT11-108. The sequence goes on from NZ_JBKYMO010000188.1 coordinate 5,229, forward strand.
CGGCGACCGACGACCAGTTCTACCAGAAGCTGGGCGCGCTGCAGACGGCATTGAAAGGGCTGTCCGAGCTGACGCCGCTGCTGGCCGACGGCAGCATGAACTACGCGAACATGTTCGTCTCGTCCACCTTCGGCACGCAGGTGCCGAATGCGCTGGACGGCACGCCCGATTCGTTCGTCGGTTATTACCTGGCCCAGAACCTCACCTATTACTTCGACTTCGGCCCGGGCTACAAGGTCAACGCCACCGCCTTCGGCATCCAGGCGCGTACGTCGTTCCCCGAGCGGGGCGGCGGCGTCGTCGCCTTCGGTTCGAACGACAACGAGAACTGGGTCCGCCTGACGCCGGGCATGACCGTCGTGACGGAGGACATGCAGACCCTGGCCGTCAGCGACGACCTCAAGGACCAGCAGTACCGCTTCCTGAAGGTGCAGATGATCCAGCCGTCGAGCTCCATGTTCGAGATGGGCGAATTCCGGATCTTCGGCACGCGCCACGAGACGGTCAACCTGCTGTCGTCCGTGTCGATCGGGTCCGACCAGGCGCTCAGGAAGCGCATCGTGCCGGGCAATACGGTCAAGCTGAACTTCCAGGCGACGGCCCCGATCAACGCCGTGGCCGCGACGATCCAGGGCGTCCCGGCCCAGGTGACGACGGCCGACAACGTGAACTACACGGCCAGCGCCGTCATGCCGGGCGACGCGCAGCCGGGCACCGTCAAGTTCACCCTGAATTACAAGACCGGGGCCGGCGCCGACGCGGAACCCGTGCTGTTCACGACCGACAGCTCGTCGCTGTTCATCGCGGACCAGACGAACTACCTGGGCAACCTGCTGGCCATCACGAGCCTGCGGGATTCCAGCGGCCGCAACGCGACCGACCTGCTGGCGACGGTGAACACCCTGTTCGACGGCAATCTCGGTACCGGGACGGACTTCCGTGTCAACGGCAGCGGCTACGGCGGCTGGGTGATGTTCGACTTCAAGGAAGGCGGCAAGGCCACGATCCAGCGCGCGGAAGTGATCGGCCGCCAGGACCAGTACTCGTCGCGCATCAACGGCACCGTCGTGCAGGGCTCGAACGACAACGCGGCGTGGACGACACTCTCCAACGCGGCCGGAAACACGGCCGACTGGCAGACCCTGACCGTGGCGAACCCGCAGCCTTACCGCTACATCCGCGTCATCAACGGTAATAACTGGTACGGGAACATGGAAGAACTGCGCCTGTACGGCGTCGCCGAATCGTCGAACAAGATCGCGACCGTGTCGATGAGTTCCGCGCAGGCGCTGCGCACGCGCATCGTGCCCGGGAATGCCGTCAAGCTGGCGTTCACGGCGAAGGAGGCGATCAGCGGCGTCGGCGTCACGATCCAGGGCGTGCCCGCCACGGTGACGACGACCGACAACATCAACTTCACGGCCACGGCGACCTTGCCCCAGGGCGTGGCGGCGGGTGCGGTCAATTTCGCCATCGGCTACACGCAGGCCAACGGCCAGCCCGGCTTCACGAGCACGGCCACGACCGACAATACGGGCCTGACGCTGGTGGACGAGGCGGATACGATCCGTAACGTGCCGACCGTCGCCACCCTGATCGATTCCACGGTCAACCGGTCCGCGGCCACCACGCAGGCCGTCGTCACGAGCCTGTTCGACGCCAACCTGGGCTCGATCTCGGACTTCCGCACCGGCAGCAATAATTCGGGGGTGGGCGCGTACGTGACCTTCGACTTCAAGTCCGGCAACCAGGTGAACCTGACGGGCGTGGAACTGGCCCCGCGCCAGGACAGCAATTACGCGCGCATCAAGGGCACCGTGATCCAGGGCTCGAACGACAACACGACGTGGACGACGCTGACCACGCCGGCCGTGTCGACGCTCGAGTGGCAATCGTTCCCCGTCGCCAGCCCGGCGCCGTACCGCTACATCCGTATCTATAACGGCGGCACCTGGTACGGCAACCTGTCCGAAGTGCGCCTGCATGGTTCGCTGCATGGCGCCGACACGGCGCCGCCCGTGACGACCGCGAGCACGAGCACGACACCTGCGACGAACGTGACGGTCACGCTGTCCGCCACGGATACGGGCGGCAGCGTGAAGGCGACGTATTACACGGTGGACGGCGGCGTGCAGCAGACTGGAACGACGGTGTCATTGAACACGACCGGCAGCCACACGGTCGCCTACTGGAGCGTCGACGCGGCCGGCAACACCGAGGCGCAGCACACGCTGGCCGTGAACGTCGCGCCGGTGGACGTCGGCGCGAGCGTCAGGATGACCCAGCAGGGCGCGACCCTGAACCGCATGACCGGCAAATACGTGGGCGGTGTGACCGTCACGAACACCGGCACGACCCCGCTGGCGGGGCCGTTGTGGCTCGCGCTGAACGGCCTGACAAGCGGCGTCACGCTCGATAACGCGGGCGGCACGACGGGGGGCGTACCGTACGTCGCCGTCGCGGGGCCGCTGAATCCGGGCGCGACGCTCACCGTGCCGCTGACGTTCACCAATCCGAACCGTGTCGCGATCGGCTACGTGCCGGCGCTGTACCAACCCCATTTCTGAGGACAGCCATGATCATCCGATTCAAATCCCTTGTTTCCGCCCTCGCGCTGATGCTGGCGGCGGGCGCCGGCACCGCGTCGGCCGAAACGATCCACGTCGCGATCGACACGTCGACGTTCGGCGCCGCCACGGGCTACGTCGACATGCAGCTGTCCGCCAGCAGCGGCGTGCCGCTGGCAACCGCGCTGGTCAGCAACATGGTGGGCTTCGACAGCACGGCGTTCATCGATTCGTGGGGCGTGACGCCCGTCGCGGGCGGCTACCTGTTCCGCAACGATACCTCGAACGACCTGTTCCACGCCGTGGACTTCGGCAGGACCCTGTCGTTCGACCTGACCTTCGCGGGCGCGCCGGATCCGCTGACGAGCTATGTGTCGCATTTCGTCGTGGCGGCGTTCGACGACGCGTTCGCGCCGCTCGGCCACTATGATCCGTTCACGGGCGCGCTGGCCGATTTCACGTGGACGCCGGCACTGGACGCGCAAGGGCAGGGGACGATCGCCGGCACGTTGTCGGATCCCGCCGTGACGGCGGTGCCCGAGCCGGCGGGATACTGGCTGGCGGCGATCGGGTTGTCGGCACTGGCGCTCGCGCGCCGGCGCCGGGTGTGACGGACTGGCCGCTCAGCTGGCGGCGATCAGCGCGGCGATGTCGGCCGCCGCCAGCGCGCCGCGATAGATGCGGAACTCGTCGATGCGGCCGTTGAAATAAGGGTCGCCCGCATACTGCGAGCGGCCGATCCAGTTCCGGGTCGTGCCGCCCAGCTGCCACGGCGGCAGGAATTCCGCGCTGTTGGTGCCGACCGCGGTGCCGTTCACGTACAGGGTGGCCAGCTGTCCAGACAGGGTGACGGCCACGTGCACCCACTGCGCGGTCGGCAGCGCGGCCGTTCCCGTCACGGCCTGTTCGCCCTTGCCGCCGTCGACGGTGATGGCGAAGCGCACGACGCCGCTGCCCGAGCGCGGCGTCAGGAACATGTAGCGGCCCGTGCCCGAACCGAAGTCGAAGATGCGTTCCCAATTCCGTGACGCGTTCCAATATACCCAGCACGCCACGGTGAAATCGGTGAGGTCCGTGACCAGGTTCGCGGGCAGGCTCACGTAATCCGTGCTGCCGTTCAGCGCCGGCGCGCTGCCCGATTTGCCGGTGCCCCACGTGGCGCTGCCCGTCAGCGTGCCCGCGTGACCCTGGCCGCTGGCGTCGGACACGGTCGTCCCGGTGCCGTCGTTACACGCCAGGTACGTGTGTAGCGTCTTGCCGACCTTGGCGGTGGCGCGGTTCGAATCGGCCGTCTCGCCCGCCGGCGTGATGGCGGAAACGACGTAGTACCACGTGCCCGCGCCCGGATTGTCGGTGTACGTCAGCAGGTCGGTGATGCCGCTCGCGATGGTGGTCCAGGGACCGCTCGTCGACGTGGCGCGCTTGACCTTGTAGCTCGTCGCGTAGGCGCTGCCCCACCACGACAATTCCACGCCGCCCGCCGGGGTCCGCGCTTTCAGGCCGCTGGGCGGCACGCCGGCGGAGATCGGGTCGCGCGTGCAGGTGAGGGTGCCGTAGCCCAGCTGGTCGTAGCCGCCGCTCGTCGAGCCGTAGTTGCCGCCGCCGCCTTCGGGCTGGATCTGCAGGGCGAACATCTTCGAATACGGCGCCGCGAGGCCCTTGCGGTTCACGTAATGGTTGTAGACCAGCGCCCAGCAGGGCCGCACGTTGCCCCGGCTGTTCGTCGAGAAGACGCCCTGGTTGACGTTGTCGGCGTTGTTGTAGGGGACGTACGGCACCGTGTAATACGTCGTGCCGGACTGGATCAGGTTCGCCTTGGCCACGTATTCCGCGCCCATCAGGAAGCGGTTGTTGTCGTAGCCGTACAAATCCACGCCCTGGTTCCAGGCCATTTCGCACAGCGCGCCCATCAGCGCGATGCCGAGCGTGTTGTGGCCCTGGTCGCGTCCCGATTCCTACCATTGGCCGAGGAAGCCCGGGTGGACGTAGTACACGGCCTGCGCCACGGCGCCATTGCCCGCGCCTGACTTGAAGTACGTGACGGCTTCGTCGAACAGTCCCTGGTCGTCGCACAGCACGCCGATGGCGAGGATCGACGCCATCTGGCACAGGTCCCAGTTGGCCCAGTAATGCGTGACGTCGGTGTTGTTGTGGCGGATGAGGAAGTCGTGGTTGATCGGATAGAACACGGTCTTCATCATGTCCTGGAACGCGGCGAGATCCGCCGCGGCCCAACCGGTGTAGGTGCGCATGATCTCGCCCGCGTTGGCGAATTCGTAGCCGTAGATGCCGGCGGCGAGGGCGGCGTCCGTCGTGCCCTGGATCGAGGTGAGGGTAGACGACCATGCATTCATGATCTGCACGGCCTTGTCCGCATAGGCCGTGTCGCCCGAGATCTTCCAGCGCACCGCGCACGCGTACGCGGCGGCCACGTCATTGAACAGCGTCGAATAGTTTTGCGAATGGACGCCGTCGTTCCCGCGGTACACGATGACCTGCGGGTGCGGCGTGTACGACAGGCTGGCGTGCGAATTATTGACCAGCAGGTTCCAGCTGCCCGACCACGGCGACGTTTGGTACTTCGCCTTCATGCGGTCGAAGTCGGCCTGCGTGTGCAGCAGGCCCGGATGGACGAAGGCGGTGGCGGCACCCGTGCCGCTCATCGTGCCGGTGGCCGTCTATTATAA
>NZ_JBKYMO010000189.1:0-10551 GCF_047302915.1 Massilia sp. CT11-108
ACGAACATGGCCAGTCCGATGGCCATGCCGCCGAAGGCGGTCAATGCCTGCCGCGTAGGCTGCGTCATGCCGGCGTCCCGCCCCGCGCGCGCACGCGGGCGGCGGCGGGTTCCAGATGCCCGGCGAGGACATCCACGCGGCGATTTCCATCGACCTGCGCGACGCCTACCAGGGCGCCACGCGCACGGTCAGCCTGCGCGTTCCGCAGCACGATGCACAGGGCCGCACGACGATGCAGGACAAGACCCTCAGCGTGAACATCCCGAAAGGCGTCACGCCGGGCCAGCAGCTGCGCATGCGGGGGCAGGGGCATCCGGGATTCGGCGGCGGGCCGGCCGGCGACCTGTATCTGGAAATCCAGCTGAACCCCGACCCGCGCTATCGCGTCGAAGGGACACACGTGTACCAGGACGTGCCGGTGGCGCCGTGGGAAGCGGCGCTCGGTGCGAGCATCTCGGTGCCCACGCCGTCCGGCACGGTCGAGGTGACGGTGCCGCCGGGGTCGCAGAGCGGACGCAAGCTGCGCTTGAAAGGACGCGGCATTCCGGCCAGGACGCCGGGCGATCTGTACCTGATGCTGAACGTGGTGCTGCCGCCCGCCACCAGCGACCGTGCGCGCGAGCTGTACGAGGCGATGGCGCGCGACCTTGCCTTCAATCCACGCGAACGCATAGGAGCCTGAACGATGCATGACGATATTCTCACCGGCGTGCTGCTGGACGACGTGGCGCTGACCCTCGACGAACTGGCGCGCGCCTGCAACGTGGAGACCGACTGGGTCGTGCGCCACGTGCAGGCGGGCGTGCTGGGCGGCGAGACCAGCGTGCAGGTGACGAGCTGGCGTTTCCGCAGCGGCGACCTGGCACGGGCCCGGCGCCTGCTGAGCGTCGAACGCGACTTCGACGCCAACGAGGACCTCGCCGCGCTCGTGGTCGACATGGCCGACGAGATCCGCCGCCTGCGCGCCCGCATGCGCGTGCTCGGCATCGACTAAAGGTCCGACCGCCTGCGGGCACCGGTCTTATGGCGGGCGCGGCGGGGCGCGGTGTGCGCCAGACTCACCGTGCTATCTTGCCCGCTATGCTCAAACTACCGACCAACGCCACCGCACCGTTCTGCCCATCGGAAGTCTCCGGCACCGTCAGCGTGCCCGAGAACGATCCGCTGTGGAAAAAGATCCTGCGCTATGCGGGCCCCGGCCTGCTGGTGTCGGTCGGCTACATGGACCCGGGCAACTGGGCGACCGCCATCCAGGGCGGCTCGCAGTTCGGCTACGACCTGCTGTTCGTCGTCGTTCTGTCCAGCTTGGCGGCCATCGTGCTGCAATGCCTGAGCATGCGGCTCGGCATCGTCACGGGCAAGGATCTCGCCGTACATTGCCGCGAACAATATTCGCCAGTGCACGCGAAAGGCTTGTGGGCGTTCGCCGAACTGTCGATCATCGCGTGCGACCTGGCCGAAGTGCTCGGCTGCGCGCTCGCGTTCCATCTGCTGCTGGGCGTGTCGCTGCCCGTCGGCGTGGCACTGACGGCCCTCGACACCATCATCGTGCTGGGGCTGAAAGGCACGGGGTTCCGGAAACTGGAAGCCATCGTGCTGGGCCTCATCGCGACGATCGCCATCTGCCTGTTCACGGAGCTGTTCCTTGTCGACCCGGACCCGCGCGCCGTCCTGGCGGGCCTCGTGCCGTCGCTGGAAAAGGTGGGCCAGCGCGACGCGCTGTACCTCGCCATCGGCATCCTCGGCGCCACCGTCATGCCGCACAACCTGTACCTGCACTCGTCCGTCGTGCAGACGCGCGTCCTGCGCCACGACCTCAACCAGGACGGCGCCCACCTGGCCGAAGCGATCAGGCTGTCGCGCATCGACACGGTCGTGTCGCTGCTGCTGGCGCTGTTCATCAACGGCGCCATCCTCGTGCTGGCCGCGGCCGCGTTCCATAAACCGGGCGGCGGCAATGTGATGGACATCGACCAGGCCTATTACCTGCTGGCCCCCGTCGCGGGCACGGCGGCCGCGGCGATCCTGTTCGGCCTGGCGCTGCTGGCGTCCGGCCAGAGCTCGACGTTCACCGGCACCATCGCCGGCCAGGTCATCATGGAAGGCTTCCTGAAACTCAGGATTCCCTGCTGGCAGCGCCGCTTGATCACGCGCGGCCTGGCGCTGGGGCCGGCGATGATCGGCGTGCTCACGTTGGGCGACCACGCCATCGGCAAGATGCTCGTCGGCAGCCAGGTCGTGCTGAGCCTGCAGCTGCCGTTCGCCATGTACCCGCTGATCCGCCTGACGGGCCGCCGCGACCTGATGGGGCAGTTTGGCAACAAGTGGTGGACGACGGTGCTGTCGTGGTTCCTGTTCGTCGTGATTTCCTCCGCCAACGCATGGATGGTGTGGCAGGCGCTGTCCGCCTGATTCGCCGCGTGCGACGCGCCCCGCCAGCCCTGCCTAGAATGGTCGATTGTCCTCATACGTTCGACCAAAAGGAGTTTATATGGAACAAGTTGCCAACAAGCCTTTGCAGGGCAAGCGCGTCGCCATGCTCATGACGGATGGCGTGGAACAGATCGAGTACACGAGCCCGCGCTCTTTCCTGGAAGAGCAGGGCGCCACTGTCGTGTTGCTGTCGCCGAAGGCCGCCGGCGACGAAGTGCAGGGTTTTAATCACATGCAGCCGGCCGACCGCTTCAAGGTCGAGATGAACGTGCGCGACGCGAAACCGGCGGACTTCGACGGGCTCGTGCTGCCGGGCGGCGTCGCCAATCCGGACCAACTGCGCCTCAGCAAGGAAGCCATCGATTTCATCCGCGACTTCGATGCCGAGGACAAGATGGTCGCGGCCATCTGCCACGGTCCGTGGACGCTGATCGACGCGGGCATCGCCACCGGCAAGCATCTCACCAGCTGGCCCAGCCTGAAGCGCGACCTGATGAATGCAGGTGCCGAGTGGTCGGATGAGGAAGTCGTGCTGGATGCCCGACTGGTTACGAGCCGCAAGCCGGATGATCTGCCCGCCTTCAACGACATGTTGTTGAAGGAATTGCTCGTGGCGCCAGGGACGGACCCTGGGCCGACGTCGTAGTCGATGTATCCAATAAACTGGAGAACTAATCCAGGATAGTTGACGTCTTATCTTTCATATTGGAGAATACATCCATTATGAAAGATGACTCTACCGTTAACGAACGCATCGCCCAGCAGATGCGCCTCCTCCGCAGCGAGCGCGGCCTGTCGCTCGATGCCTTGTCGACCCAAAGCGGCGTGAGCCGTTCGATGCTGTCGTTGATCGAGCGGGGCGAGACGAGCCCGACGGCCGTCGTGCTCGACAAGCTCGCGGCCGGCCTCGGCGTGCCGCTCGCATCGCTGTTCGACGACCCGGCGCGCAAGGCCGAGCCTGTCTCACGCCATGCCGACCAGGTCACGTGGCGGGATCCGCATTCCGGCTATCTGCGCCGCAATGTCTCGCCCGAAGGATTCCAGTCGCCGACACGCATCGTCGACGTGGAGTTTCCGCCGCGGACGCGCGTGACGTACGAGGCCGGCCCCCGCACGCCCGCCGTGCTGCAACAGATCTGGATCCTCGAAGGCCGCATGCAGATCACGTACGGCAGCGAATCCTGGCTGCTGGAGACGGGCGACTGCCTCGTCATTCCCCTCGACGCACCGAATTCCTTCCACAACCCCGGGGACGTGCCGGCGCGCTACGCCGTCGTCCTTACCACGTTTGGCAGGAGCTGATCATGAGTTGCCGCGTACGCCGTATCCATTCGCTGACCGATGCCGACATCGAAGGCCTGGCGGCCGTTCTCTTCGACTGTGTCGAGGGCGGAGCGTCCGTCGGGTTCATGCAGCCGTACACGCTGGGGCAGGCGCTCGGCTGGTGGCGCGGGCTCGCGGCCGACGTTGAGTCTGGCCGGCGCGCGCTGCTCGTCGCCGAGGACGAGCACGGCATCGTGGGCACCGTCCACCTCGTGCTGGCGATGCCGGACAACCAGCCGCATCGGGCGGACCTGTGCAAGATGCTCGTCATGCGGCGGGCGCGCAAGCAGGGCGTCGGCGCGGCGCTGATGGATGCGGCGGAGCGGGAAGCGCGGTCGCTCGGCAAGACGCTGCTGGTGCTGGATACGGCCAGCGCCGAGGCGGAGCGCCTGTACGCGCGCATGGGGTGGACGCGATTGGGTGTCGTGCCCGGCTTTGCGTTGCTGCCGGAAGGCGGGCTGTGCGATACGACGTATTTTTATCGCGAACTCGTCTGAGTGGAGCGGGTGTCTCCCCAGCGGTTTCATCCTTTGCAAGAATAATATTGAGCATAAATGCGACATTTTTTCTTCTTCGTAGAAATGCATTTATGTTTCCCCTGGGAATCTATGTAAAATGTAAGCCGTGGTTTTGGCGGGCAATGTGCTGTTGTTGACGATATGACGTGGTCGGAAATGCCATGCAAGATGTCCGTGACTGGACTGCGCCGCCGCCGTCCTGGATAGCGCCGGTCCAATCAAAGGCTATCTAACGGTATCGCGCGGTCGTTGCGCCAGCGATGCCCTTCCGGATAAGAAGGTCGCTCAGTGAGCTCCAAATCGATCGGCCTGCCATTGCAGGTTTTTTCCCGACTTCCGTTGCCCGGACAACTCGCCCTCATTGCGGCAATTATCTTGCCTTGCCTGTGGGCCGTCGTGATCGCGTCGTTACACGGCACCTATGAGAAAACCTTGGCCGAGGCCGCCAAGGACAGCAATAACATTGCGCGTCTGTTCGCTGAAGAAGTCAATTCTTCCATCAACATGATCGACCTGGCGGCGATCGACCTGCGCGAACGATGGCTCGACGACCCGGACAGGTTTGATGACCACGTGCGCAAGCGTCAGGCGATTCTCGAAAAACCTGTGGCATTTCAAGTAAGTATCATCGACGCCACAGGGCACCTGGCATATTCGAGCGTGGACCGCTCGGCGCCGCGGCTCGATTTAAGCGACCGCGAGCACTTTCGCACCCATCTGGCCGGGATCGACAAGCTGTTCGTCAGCCGCCCGATCAAGGGCCGGGTGTCGGGGCGGGGAAGTATCCAGTTCACCCGTCCATTGCTGGCCGGCGGGAATCGTTTCGCAGGCGTGATCGTGTTGTCGGTGACACCGGAGTACTTCACCCGGTTTTCGGGGAAGCTGCAACTTGGCGAGCACGGGATAGTCGCCCTGGTTCGCTCTGACGGTACCATTGTCGCGCGCGAGCCGGCAGTGTCGTCCGAGCCGCGCAACGTACTGAGGACCACGCCGGACTTCGGCGTGATGGGCACGGAAACACTGATGTATTCACGCGCCTCGCAGATCGACGGTGTCGTTCGGCTCTATGCCTGGCGTGTATTGCCGAAGAAGGCCTTGGCCGTGGCGGTCGGCCGTAGCCGCGATGAAATCCTCGAATCGTATGTCCGGCAGCGGAACCTGGTGGTGGGCGGCGCCTGTGGGCTGTCCATCCTGATTGTCCTGATCGGTTACAGCGTGTTGTCCGGAATGCGCGACCGTGCCCGCGCCCGGGCCGCGCTCGAGGAAAGCGAGTTTCGCTGGAAATATGCGCTCGAAGGCGCGGGCGATGGTGTCTGGGATTGGGACGGCCGGACCGATACGGTGTACTTTTCACACCGCTGGCGCGAGATGCTCGGCTATGGTGACGCCGAGATCCGGACCGGGAAACAATGGGAAAACCTGATCCACCCGGAGGACCGTGGACGGGTTCTCGACGCCACGGCGAAGTTGGTGGCCGGGCAGGTGCCGACCTACGCGATGGAATACCGCATGCGGGCGAAGGATGGTAGCTGGCGCTGGATCTTCAGTCGCGGCATGGCCGTCGGTACCGATGCGGGCGGACAGGCGGCGCGGGTGATCGGGACCCATACTGACTTGACCGATCGTAAGCTGCGGGAAGAGGCGCTCCATCAAATGGAGCAGATGCACGCCGCGCAGGCCCTGTTCCAAAGCGAACAGCGTTTCCACCAGCTTGCCGATGCGATGCCGCAAATCGTATGGACAGCCGACCCCGATGGTGCGATCGATTACGCCAACAGTTGGGTGCATGCCTACACGGGACTGGTCGAGAAGATCGATGCCGACAACTGGGTCACGATACTGCACCCGGACGACGTTGCGCCGACGCTGCGCGTCTGGGAGGCGTCGCTCGTCTCGGGCGCCATCTTCGAGACCGAATACCGCGTGTTTCGCAGCGCCGACCAGAGCTATCGCTGGCATCAGGCGCGTGCCATACCGATCCGGGACGAACACGGTACGATCGTAAAATGGTACGGCACCACCACCGACAACCATGACACGCGGTTGGCGAACGACGAAATCCGCAGGCTCGCACACCGGCTCGGCACCACGCTCGAAAGCATCACGGAGTCATTCCTCACAGTCGATCTGGACTGGAGATTTACGTACGTCAATAAGGAAACCGAGCGCCTGCTTCAGCGTGATCGCCAGCAATTGCTTGGACGAATGTTATGGCAGGAATATCCGGCGCTCGTCGGCGGCATCGCCGATACCGAATTTCGAAGGGCCATGCATGAACATTGCACGGTCGAATTCGACATTTACTTCCCGCCGCTGAATCGCTGGTTCAAGGTTCGTGCATATCCTTCATCGGAAGGGCTTGCCGTATATTGCCGCGACATCAGCGCAAGCCGGCGTCTGCAGAAGTTCAAGAATGAGCAGATGAAATTGCTGGAACGGATGGCACTGGGGGCGCCGTTGCCTGAGCTCCTGGAACTTGCCACGCACATTGTCGAGTCGTCCGGAAATGCCATGCACTGTGCCGTAATGTTGCTGGGTGCGGACGGCGCCGCCTTCGAACACGTCGTCGCGCCAAGTCTTCCGGCTTCGCTACGAGGCATCCTGAACGAATTCGACGTCGATGAGGTATTGCCACCGGACCGACGCGCACGGCTGCAAGCCGGGCCGGTCTTCGTTGCCGACGTGGGGGAAGATCCGAGCTGGACTGGCGCGCACGATGCGGCCGCACTGCATGGGGATCGTGCCTGCTGGTGGTATGGAATTCGCTCCGGGCAGGACCGGCTGCTCGGTACGCTCGCGGTATTCACCGAAGCCGGACGTGTGCCCGATCAAGGCGAAATGGAGATCCTTGACCTGTGCGCCCACACGGTCAGCATCGCGGTCGAACGACTTCACATCGAACGCAAGGCACGCGCCAGCGAGGACCAGCTTGAATATCAGTCGAATTACGACACCCTGACGGGACTTGCCAACCGTAATCTGCTTTGCGATAGGACAAGTCAGACGATGGCACGGGCCGTGAGCCGGGGCGAACAGGCCTGGCTTGTCTGTATCGATCTCGACCGCTTCGCCCTGGTCAACGAAACGCTGGGCCACGAAGCGGGCGACCTGGTCCTGCAAGAGACAGCCGCGCGCCTGAGAACGGCACTGGGGCCGAACGATACGGCTGCGCGCACCGGTGGCGATGAATTTGTGCTGGTGCTCGCCGATACACCCGACGAGCACGCCGCGATCAATACCGTCCAGCGCGTCATGGCCGCCCTACGCGATCCGATCAAGGTCGGGGAGCACGAGCATTTCCTGAGCTGCACGTCCGGGTTGTCGGTATTTCCGGCCGACGGCGACACGGCGAACGCCTTGATCAAGAATGCCCACATCGCGATGCAGCGTGCCAAGGAAGCGGGCGGTGGCGAGCTGCAGTTTTATACGGCGTCGATGAAAGCGCGCGCGATGGAACGCCTGCGGCTCGAGGGCGACCTGCGGCATGCCGTCCAGCGGGGCGAATTGCTGTTGCATTACCAGCCACAAGTCGACGTGCGCACCGGTCGGATCGTTGGCGTGGAAGCCCTGCTGCGCTGGGCGCATCCCGAACTCGGCATGATGTCGCCCGACCGGTTCATCGACCTGGCGGAACAAACCGGGCTCATCGTCCCGATCGGCACCTGGGTATTGCGGACCGCGTGCGCGGACGCCAGGCGTTGGCACGATGCCGGTTGGGAGGGCCTGCGTGTGGGCGTCAACCTGTCGGGCAAGCAGTTCTACCAGCCGGATCTGATCGAGGTCGTGACAGGGGTCCTGGCGGAATCAGGGCTCGCGGCACGCTACCTGGACATCGAGCTGACGGAAGGCCTGGTCATGACCGACATCGACCACGCACTCGCCACCATGAATACGCTCAAGGGGCTCGGCGTACAACTGTCGCTGGACGACTTCGGCACCGGCTACTCCAGCCTGTCGTACCTGAAGCGCTTCCCGATCGATGTGCTGAAGATCGACAAGTCGTTCGTCAGGGACATTACCACCGATCCGGACGCGGCGGCGATCGCGCGGTCCATCATTTCGCTTGCCCAAAGCCTGCAATTGCAAGTCATCGCGGAAGGCGTGGAAACCCAGGAACAGCTCAGCTATCTGACCACGTACCGTTGCGACCAGATTCAGGGCTACTATTTCAGCCGTCCGGTTCCGGCCGCGGCATTCGAGCAGTTGCTGCGCGAGGAGCGGGCGCTGCCGGTGGCGTGTCCTGACGAACAGGTGCGGACGCTGCTGCTCGTTGACGACGACCCTGGCGTCAGCGCGGCATTGCGCCGGCTTCTGCGCCGCCAGGGCTATCGGGTACTGCATGCGGCAAGCGGAGAGGAAGGTTTGAGCCTGCTTGCCTTGAACGACGTCCAGGTCGTCATCTCCGACCAGCGCATGCCCGGCATGATGGGTATCGAATTCCTGTCGCGCGTCAAGCAGATTCACCCGAAGATTATCCGGATCATGCTGTCGGGCTACACGGCGGTCGACGCGATCATCGAAGCGACCAATAGCGGCGCCGTTTTCCGGTTCCACGCGAAGCCCTGGGATGACGACGCGTTATGTGCGAGTATCGCCGACGCATTCCGTTATCACTGGCTGATGCGCAATGCGGAAACTGCGGAGGCGTGAGGGTCCGGTATCGCATAAAACAAAAGCCCCACCGGCTTGCGCCGGCGGGGCTTTTATTTGAATACTGGTGGAGGCGGAGGGAATCGAACCCTCGTCCGCAAGCACTCTACAGACAGTTCTACATACTTAGCACTGTCTTTTAATTTAACTTAGGCGCCGGGGACGTGCACCCTTCGACTAAGCGAGTTACCTAAAGTTTCGGAAGCAACCAGGTAACCCGGTTGAATCCTAGCCTCTGTAAATGACTCTACTTGCCTTGCGGCACACCCCAGAGGCGAGGTGGTGTAGAGCTAGCAGCGATTAGGCTGCGAGTGCGTACGAGTTATCGTTTGCAGTTATTGATTTCTGGATGTATTTACGAGGTAACCAGTCCTCGGTATGCCCTGTTCTGCTTTGCAACCCACGTCGAAACCAGGTCGCCCCCAGATAGGAATGCTCATTGTACCGCAATCGGCCTCTGAGCGGAGAGCCCTGTCGTGCCCTCACACCCGATATGGGTGCGAGGTGCGGAGTATCAAGGGCTGATGTGGGATTAACGGCCCTGGTTCTGGTTGGCGATCTGGTTGCCCAGCATGCCGCCGCCAATCATGCCGGCGACCGTCGCCAGTTTGCGGCCGTTGCCGCTGCCCACCTGGTTGCCCAGCAGGCCGCCCACGACGGCGCCCGTGCCGATGGCGACGTAGTTCGGTTGTGCCGGCTGCGGAGCCGGACGGGGTGCCGGTTCACGATACGACGGCGCATCGTTCTGGGCGTAGCTCGAGTGGTGCGTCGTGTGGCGCGGGGCCGGTTTCGCCGGGACTTCCTTGATGATCGTTTCCTTGATCACCGTGGGTGCCGGGGCCGGCTGGGCGCTGGCGACGGCCGGCTGTGCATAGGCGCCCTGGACCGGTTGCAGGCCTTGCGGTGCCGTGGCGTCCGCAGCCATCGGCAGGGCCGGTGCGGCGGTCGGGGCAGCGGCGTAGGCCGGGTTCACCTGGGTCGGGGCAGCCTCGGGAGCGCTGTGCGAGCTCGGCAGGAGGCCGGTGATCGCGGCCGTGCCGGCGAGGCTCACGACGATGACGGACACTGCGGCAGCTGCAACCAGCGGGTGGATACGGGAGGTGGCGGTTTTGATCGTTTCCATTTTTTCTGCTCCTGAGACGTTGTTGTCGTATGGCTGTAGATTACCCAGAGGCATTGTCGAGAGATAGACGTATCCCTGTATCAATCGTAAAGATATGTAAATGACGAGTTGACCGATCGGGATCGCGATCTAACGAAGACGAAGACGAGAGCGCAACATCTGCAACTAACCGACGGGCGGCCCCGAGAAAAAACCGGGCCGCCAGGGCAGAAGGCGGCCAGGATGAAGCAATGATGAAAGCCGGATCAGGCAGTCGTTACCGCAGCGCCCGCCAGCTCGCGCAGCATGTCCAGCAGATGGCGCGGCGTGTCCAGCTGGTAGTGAGCACCCCACGTCGCCGGATCGATGGCACCGCAATAGCCCCAGTTGCAGGCCACGGTGACCATGCCGGCCGCGCGGCCCGCTTCGATGTCGCGCTGGTCGTCGCCCACGTACCAGCAGTGGGTCGGGTCGATGTCCAGGCGGCGCGCCGCTTCCAGCAGCGGGGCGGGGTGGGGTTTGGCG
>NZ_JBKYMO010000190.1:0-10522 GCF_047302915.1 Massilia sp. CT11-108
TGCCCGCCAGCGCGGCGCGCAGGTCCGCCTGCAGGGCGGCATCCGGCACGCACGGGGCGGGCACGGCGTCCAGTCCGGTCGCCATGTTCACCTGGTGCACGATGTCGCGCACTTCATCGGGCAGGGGCAGGATGCGTTGCTCGATGGGCAAGGAAAGCTGTGTGCGCCATTGCTGCGGTTCGGACGTGTAGATCATGGTGGCAAAAAAGAAGGGCCGTAAGGTGCCGATGTGCCATTAACGGCGCGCCAATGGCCAACTTGAATCGTGGTCCTCCCCGGAAACCGGGCTTTCTGCCTCGAAATCCGGTAAAATGGGCAGCTTGCGGGTCAAGCCGCGGCCTTCATGAGCCGCGATTCGCCCGATAAGGCGCTCGCCCGGGGAACTTCCCGTCCCCCAGACGCGGCGCTTTTTTCGTATTGCGCCGGCAGGAGCCAAGCCTGTCGGCCTGGCCGCGTGCCGCTCTTTTTGGTTTTGAGTTTGTTAATGAAAAACATACGTAACTTTTCCATCATCGCCCACATCGATCACGGTAAATCGACGCTGGCGGACCGCATCATCCAGCTGTGCGGCGGCCTGTCGGAACGTGAAATGGACGAGCAGGTGCTCGACTCGATGGACCTGGAGCGCGAGCGCGGCATCACCATCAAGGCCCAGACCGCGGCGCTGCATTACAAGGCACGCGATGGCCAGATCTATAACCTGAACCTGATCGACACCCCGGGCCACGTCGACTTCAGCTATGAAGTGTCGCGCTCGCTGTCCGCCTGCGAAGGCGCGCTTCTCGTCGTCGACGCGTCGCAGGGCGTGGAGGCGCAGACCGTCGCCAACTGCTACACGGCGCTGGACCTCGGTGTGGAAGTGGTGCCCATCCTGAACAAGATCGACCTGCCGCACGCCGATCCGGACCGCGCGAAGCAGGAAATCGAGGACGTCATCGGCCTCGACGCCACCGACGCCACCACCTGCTCCGCGAAGACGGGCCTGGGCGTGGAAGACGTGCTGGAAACGCTGATCGCGAAAGTGCCGCCGCCGGAAGGCGATCCGGACGCGCCGCTGCAGGCGCTGATCGTCGACTCGTGGTACGACAGCTATGTCGGCGTCGTGATGCTCGTGCGCGTGAAGAACGGCACGTTGCGTCCGAAGGACAAGATTCTCCTGATGGCGACGGGCTCGCAGCAGCTGGTCGAGCAGGTCGGGGTGTTCTCGCCGCGCTCCGTGCCGTTGCCGGAGCTGAAGGCCGGCCAGGTGGGCTTCATCATCGCCGGTATCAAGGAACTGAAGGCCGCGAAGGTGGGCGATACCGTCACCCTCGCGTCGCGCCCGGCCCCGGCGCCGCTGCCCGGCTTCAAGGAAGTGCAGCCGCAGGTGTTCGCCGGCCTGTTCCCGGTCGAAGCGAACCAGTACGACGCACTGCGCGACTCGCTGGAAAAGCTGAAGCTGAACGACGCCGCGCTGCAGTACGAGCCGGAAGTGTCGCAGGCGCTGGGCTTCGGCTTCCGCTGCGGCTTCCTGGGCCTGCTGCACATGGACGTCATCCAGGAACGCCTGGAGCGCGAATTCGACCAGGACCTGATCACGACGGCCCCGACCGTCGTGTACGAAGTCGTGATGCGCGACGGTTCCATGATCAAGGTCGACAACCCGTCCAAGATGCCGGAAGTGTCGAAGATCGACGAAGTGCGCGAGCCGATCGTCACCGTCAATCTGTACATGCCGCAGGAATACGTCGGCGCCGTCATCACGCTGTGCACCGGCAAGCGCGGCGTGCAGATGGACATGAGCTACCACGGCCGCCAGGTGAAACTGGTGTACGAGATCCCGATGGCCGAGATCGTGCTCGACTTCTTCGACCGCCTGAAATCCACGTCGCGCGGCTATGCGTCGATGGACTACGAGTTCAAGGAATACCGCGCGTCGGACGTCGTGAAGGTCGACATGCTGATCAACGGCGACAAGGTCGACGCGCTCGCCATCATCGTGCACCGCGCCAACGCCGCCTACCGCGGCCGCCAGGTGGCCGCGAAGATGCGCGAACTGATCCCGCGCCAGATGTTCGACGTGGCGATCCAGGCCGCGATCGGCGCGACGATCATCTCGCGCGAAAACGTCAAGGCGCTGCGCAAGAACGTGCTGGCGAAGTGCTACGGCGGCGACGTCAGCCGCAAGAAGAAGCTGCTTGAGAAACAAAAGGCCGGCAAGAAACGCATGAAGCAGGTGGGCTCGGTGGAGATCCCGCAAGAGGCTTTCCTTGCCATCCTCCAAGTGGAAGAAAAATAAGGGAAGAATCAGAAACGATGAATCTGCAACCGATCCTCGGCAATTTTGCCCTGATTTTGTTCGTGGCCATGGTGATCACGGGCGTCATCTGGTGCCTGGACGTGTTCGTCCTCGCGAAGCAGCGCCGCGCGAAGGCGGACGCGGCCCTGGCCGAATACGACGCGCGCCACGCCAAGCTGACGGCCGACGGCATCAAGCTGGACAACGGCAACCGCGCGGCGCTGGAGGCATCGATCCTGCGCCAGCCGACGTGGGTCGAGTATTCCGGCAGCTTTTTCCCCGTGATCGCGCTCGTGTTCGTGCTGCGTTCCTTCCTGTTCGAGCCGTTCAAGATCCCGTCGTCGTCGATGGTGCCGACCTTGCTCGTGGGCGACCTGATCCTCGTGAACAAGTTCGACTACGGCATCCGTCTCCCGGTGATCAACAAGAAGATCATCGAGGTGGGCAATCCGCAGCGGGGCGACGTCATGGTGTTCAAATACCCCAAGGATCCGAGCCAGGACTACATCAAGCGCGTGATCGGCATACCGGGTGATAAAATCACTTACGAGAACAAGCGCCTGACCGTGAACGGCCAGCCGGTCGAGTACGTGCCGATGGACGATTACCTGGACGACGAGCGCCCGGTCTACCACAAGCAATTCCTGGAAAAGCTGACGAACGCGCCGCACCGTATCCTGAACATGGACGGTGCCCGCACCTACAACCAGAGCGCCGTGGAGGAGTTCCCCCATCACGAAAATTGCACCTATTCCTACGATCAATTTACCTGTATCGTACCGGAGGGCAATTATTTCATGATGGGCGATAACCGCGACAACAGCGCAGACAGCCGCTACTGGGGCTTCGTGCCGGACCAGAACATCGTCGGCAAGGCTGTGTTTGTTTGGATGAACTTCAGCAACCTGAAGCGCATCGGCGGTATCCACTAAGCCGACGCGGAGGGTGTGATGAGAGGTGGCAAGCGGTATCGGATCGGTGCGGAAAGCGGTGTCTCGCTGTCGGGCCTGATCGTCGTGTTGATCGTGCTGGGCGCGCTGGCGCTGGTGGCGATCAAGGTGACGCCGGCTTTCCTGGAGTACCGGGCCGTCAAGGATTCGATCGCCAAGGCGAAGGCCGAGGCCGGTTCCGGCACCGTGCGCGAGATCCGGCAGGCGTTCGACAAGAATGCCGGCGTCAACGACGTGTCGGCCATCCAGGGCCGCGACCTCGTGATCACGCGCGATGGCGGCACGACCGAGATCGGCTTCGCTTACGAGAAGCAGGTGCCGCTGACGGACAGCATCAACCTGACGTTCAAGTTCGACGGTACCACCGACCCCAGCGGCAACAATGCCGCCAAGGCCGACAAGGCCGACAAGTAATACGCCGGGAGGGCGCGCGATGGGATCGGCGCGCGGCGCCGGCCCATTAGATTGGTACTACAATGAATCTTCAGTTATTGCAAACTCGCCTAGGCTATACGTTCCGGGACGCCGGCCTGCTGCAACAGGCGCTGACCCACCGTAGCCACAGCAGTCTGCATAACGAGCGCCTGGAATTCCTCGGCGACTCGATCCTGAACTGCGTCGTCGCCTCCATTCTGTACGAACGATTCAACAACCTGGCCGAAGGCGATTTGTCGCGCCTGCGCGCCAACCTCGTCAAGCAACAATCGCTGTTCGAGATCGCCCAGAAGCTGGAACTGTCGCAATTCCTGCGCCTGGGCGAGGGCGAGTTGAAATCCGGCGGGTTCCGCCGGCCGTCGATCCTCGCCGACACCCTGGAAGCGCTGCTCGGCGCCATCTTCCTCGACAGCGGCTTCGATGCGGCGCGCGACGCGATCCGTTCGTTTTATATTCCGCTGCTCGATTCCGTCGACCCGCGTACGCTCGGCAAGGATGCCAAGACCCTGTTGCAGGAGTTCTTGCAGAGCAAAAAGATCTCGCTGCCCACGTACAACGTCGTCGCCACGCACGGCGCTGCGCACAGCCAGGAGTTCGAGATCGAGTGCCTCGTGCCCAAGCTGGGCATCCAGGTCTTCGGCCGCGGCGGCAGCCGCCGCGCCGGCGAGCAGGCCGCGGCGCGCCTCGCGCTGGAAACGGCCGAGCAACTGCTGCAAAAAAGTCCGTCCACGGCGCGCAAATCGCGGCCCCGGTCGGCCCAGCTGAAGCTGGCGGGCATCGCCACCGACCAGACCGAGCTGGCGGTGCAGGCCGAGGAGCCGCAGTCGCAGCAGAAACAAACCCACAAGTCAGGAAACACCCCAGCATGAACATCGAGACCACCACCGAGACCAACGACTCTGCACCGGAAGGCTTCCGCTGCGGCTACATCGCCATCGTCGGCCGTCCGAACGTGGGCAAGTCGACGTTGATGAACGTGCTGATCGGTGCCAAGGTGTCGATCACGTCGCGCAAGGCGCAGACGACGCGCCACCGCATCACGGGCATCCAGACCCGCGACGACGCCCAGTTCATCTACGTCGACACGCCCGGCTTCCAGACCCGCCACGCGAATGCGCTGAACAAGACGCTGAACAAGACCGTGTCGAACACGCTGACGGCATCCGACGTGATCCTGTTCCTCGTCGAGGCCGGCACGTTCGGCCCGGCCGACCAGTTGGTCGCGGACCTGCTGCCGAAGAACGTGCCCGTCATCCTCGTCATCAACAAGTCCGACCGCATGAAGGACAAGGCCGAGCTGATGCCGTTCGCCGCGAAGGTCGCCAGCCTGCGCGATTTCACCGCGGTCGTGCCCGTGTCCGCGAAGCTGCGCTTCCAGGTCGATGCGCTCGAAGGCGAGATCAAGCGGCACCTGCCGGAAAATCCGCCGATCTTCGGCCCGGACGACATCACGGACCGCAGCGAGAAATTCCTCGCGGCCGAGATCGTGCGCGAAAAAGTGTTCCGCCTGCTGGGCGACGAGCTGCCGTACACGAGCACCGTCCTCATCGAACAATTCCAGCAAGAAGGCAATTTGCGCCGCGTCTTCGCCGCGATCCTCGTCGAGCGCGACACGCACAAGTCCATGATCATCGGGAACAAGGGCGCGCGCCTGAAAGAGATCTCCACGCAATCCCGCCTCGACATGGAAAAGCTGTTCGGCGGCCCGGTGTACCTGGAAATCTGGGTCAAGGTGAAGTCCGGCTGGGCCGACAACGAAGCGGGCCTGCGCGCTTACGGTTACGAGTAACAAGCCGGGGCGGGAGCGTACGCATGCCGAGCCGCGACGACGAACTCATCGACAACGATAACGACGCCCATGCCCCGGCGACGGCCGGCGCCAGGCGCCGCACGCCCGCGCGCGAAGGCCGCGTGGTCGGCCAGCGGATTGCCGGCCAACCGGCCTTCGTGCTGCACAGCTATCCGTACAAGGAGACGAGCCTCATCGTCGACCTCTTTACGCGCGATCACGGCCGGATCGGCGTCGTCGCGAAGGGTGCGAAACGGCCGCATTCGAAACTACGGGGCGTGCTGCAGACCTTTCAACCGCTGTCCGTGTCCTTCTCGGGCAAGTCCGAACTGCGCACGCTGATCGACGCCGAATGGGTCGGCGGCATGCTGCCGATCGAGAAGACCGCGCTGCTGTGCGGCTTCTATCTCAATGAATTGCTGGTGAAGCTGCTGGCGCGCGACGATGCGCATCCGGCCTTGTTCAACCACTACGTCGCGACACTCAACGAACTGGCGCACGGCGAACCGGCGCCGATCGCCTTGCGAAAATTCGAACGGGCCTTACTTAAGGAGACCGGGGTCGCCGCCGACCTGACGCGCTGCACGACGACGCGCGCCCCGGTCGAGCCGGACGGCCTGTACGTCGTCGACCCGGAACGCGGCGCACGCACGGCGCAGGCCGTGGAGTCGTGGCCGGTAGTGTCCGGCAAGACGCTCGTCGACATGGAACGCGAGGATTACGCCGACCCGCAGACGAAGGCGCAAAGCAAGCAGCTGATGCGCTTCCTGCTGGCCTATCACCTGGGAGGCGCGCCGCTGAACACGCGCCAGATTTTGATCGACCTGATGCAGCTTTAAGAACAAAGACTACGACCATGAGCTTCCTGCAACCCGCCGGCCAGGTGATCGACCTGGGCGTGAACATCGACCACATCGCCACCGTCCGCAACGCGCGCGGCACCGTCTATCCCGACCCGCTGCGCGCCGCGCTGATCGCCGAGCAGGCGGGCGCCGACCTGATCACCCTGCACCTGCGCGAAGACCGCCGCCACATCAAGGACGCCGACGTCCTCGCCATCCGCCCGCAACTCGCGACGCGCATGAACCTGGAGGCGGCCGTCACGCAGGAGATGATCGACTTCGCGTGCAAAGTGAAACCGCAGGACGTGTGCCTCGTGCCCGAGCGCCGCGAAGAAGTGACGACGGAAGGCGGCCTGGACGTCATCCGCTACCAGAAGGAAGTCGAAGCCGCGATCCGGCAACTGAAAGGCGAGGGCATCCGCGTGTCGCTGTTCATCGACGCCGACGAGCAGCAGATCGCCGCCGCGGCCGCCGTCGGCGCGCCCGTCATCGAGCTGCACACGGGGCGCTACGCCGAGGCCGGGAACGCCGAAGAGCATGCGCGCGAGCTGGAACGCGTCAAGGCGGGCGTGCGCGCCGGCGTCAAGCACGGCCTGCGCGTCAACGCGGGCCATGGCCTGCATTACACGAACGTGCAGCCGATCGCCGCGATCCCCGAGATCCACGAGCTGAACATCGGCCACGCGATCGTCGCGCACGCGCTGTTCGCGGGCTTCGAAAACGCCGTGCGCGAGATGAAGGCGATCATGGTCGCGGCGCGCCTGGGCGTCTCTTACGCCTCGTCCAAAGCGGGCCAGTGATGATCTACGGGATCGGCACGGACATCGTCCAGATCTCGCGCGTCGAGGCGGCCCTCAAGCGCAGCGGCGAACGCTTCGCCGAAAAGATCCTCGGTCCCGAGGAACTCGTCAAATACCACGCCCGCCGCGCCAAGAACGAGGTGCGGGGGCTGCGCTTCCTGGCCACCCGGTTCTCGGCCAAGGAGGCGTTCTCGAAAGCGATCGGCTTGGGGCTACGCATGCCCATGACCTGGCGCTCGGCCCAGATGCTCAACGCCCCGAGCGGCAAGCCGATGATCGTATGCAGCGGGGCGCTCGATGAATTCATGCGGACGCACCGGCTCACGGCCCAGGTGACGATCAGCGACGAAGCCGATTACGGCGTCGCGTTCGTCATCGTCACCCAGGCGCCGTAGTTGTTGTTGTCCGCTGCCTGGGTGTAGCGGAAGTGACAGACGAAGTCGTAGTAAGTACGGGACTAAAGGCGCGCCGGCGCAAGCCGCTGCCGTCCCCGGCGCAAGTGCCGCGCGCCCGTCCGGATGCGTGGCAAGCCATGAAAGAGGAATTGATCGCGACGATGACGAAGGATGCGGAATCACCCGTGCGCCCCACCGAGGCGGCGCGCGAACAAGTCCTGGCGACGGTGGCAAAGCTGCCCGACCTGCCCGGCGTGTATCGCTATTTCGACGCAGAAGACAGGGTTCTCTACGTCGGCAAGGCGCGCAACCTCAAGAAGCGCGTGTCGAGCTATTTCCAGAAGACGCTGTCGAGCCCTCGCATCGCGATGATGGTGTCGCAGATCGCGCGCCTGGAAACGACGGTGACGCACAGCGAGGCCGAAGCGCTGATCCTGGAAAACAACCTGATCAAGACGCTCAAGCCGCGCTACAACATCTTGTTCCGCGACGACAAGTCTTACCCGTATTTGAAACTGACGGCGGGCGACTATCCGCGCATGGCCTATTATCGCGGCGCGCTGGACAAGAAGAACCAGTACTTCGGGCCGTTCCCCAGCGCGTGGGCCGTGAAGGAATCGATGCAGCTGCTGCAGAAGGTGTTCATGCTGCGTACGTGCGAGGACAGCGTCTTCGCCAACCGCACGCGGCCCTGTTTGCTGCACCAGATCGGGCGCTGCAGCGGGCCGTGCGTCGACCTGATCGCGCCGGAAGACTACAGGCGCGACGTCGACAACGCCGCGAAATTCCTGCGCGGCCGCCAGACGGAAGTGCTGGAAGAACTCGAGAAGAAGATGCTCGCGTATGCCGAGGACCTGAAGTTCGAGCAGGCGGCGAGCGTGCGCAACCAGATCCAGGCGCTGTCGCGCGTGCTGCACCAGCAGAGCATGGAGACGACGGGCGATGCGGACGTCGACGTAATCGCCGTCGTCGTGCAGGGCGGGCGCGCGTGCGTCAACCTGGCGATGGTGCGCGGCGGCCGCCACCTGGGCGACCGCGCGTACTTCCCGACGCAGGTGGGCGAGGCGATGGACGAGTGCCCGATCGAAGTGGAAGTGCTCGCGGCGTTCATGGCGCAGCATTACGGCGACAAATTCGTCCCGGGCATCATCATCCTGAACATCGAATTCGACCAGCCCGAGCTGATGATGGCGCTGCAGGAGCAGTGCGGCCACCGCATCAACCTGGTGTTCCAGCCGCAGGGCCAGCGCCGCCAATGGCTCGAACTGGCGCAGAAGGGCGCGGAAATCTCGCTGGCGCGGTTGCTGTCGGAGCAGGGCTCGCAGCAGTCGCGCACGCGCGCGCTGGCGGAGGTGCTGGGCCTCGACAGCGAGGATCTCGAGTCCCTGCGCGTCGAATGCTTCGACATCAGCCACACGGCGGGCGAGGCGACGCAGGCGTCGTGCGTCGTGTTCCATCACCACCAGATGCAGAACGGCGAATATCGTCGCTACAACATCACGGGCATCACCCCGGGTGACGACTATGCCGCAATGCGCCAGGTGCTGACGCGGCGCTACGAAAAGGTGGCGAACGGCGAGGGCGTGATGCCGGACATCGCGCTGATCGACGGCGGCAAGGGCCAGGTCGAGATGGCGCGCCAGGTCTTTACGGAGCTGGGCCTCGACATCGGCAACATCGTCGGCGTGGCGAAAGGGGAGGGGCGCAGGGTCGGCCTCGAGACGCTGATCTTCGCCGATGGCCGCCCGCCGCAGGAACTGGGCAAGGAATCGGCCGCGCTGATGCTCGTGGCGATGATCCGCGACGAGGCGCACCGCTTCGCCATCACGGGCATGCGCGCCAAACGCGCCAAGACGCGCCAGGCGTCGCGCCTGGAAGAGATCGAGGGCATCGGCGCCAAGCGCCGCCAGAAGCTGCTCGCGCGCTTTGGCGGCCTGAAGGGCGTGATCGATGCGAGCGTGGAGGACCTGATGTCGGTGGAAGGCATTTCCAGTACGCTGGCGGAAGAGATTTATCGGCAACTGCACTGAGAGGGGGGCGCGTCACGGATGGCTCAACTGGTTTAAACGGCAAGAGCCATGTAGACTAGCGCGCACGCAACTCAACAAGCAGAGCACGATCAGCCTCACCCCATGCCTTTCAATATTCCGATTCTCCTGACCTGGCTACGCGTCGCCCTCATTCCGCTGGTCGTTGGCGTCTACTATCTCCCCGAACACTGGCTGCACGTGGCCGACCGCAACCTGGCCTCCACGCTCGTGTTCATCGTCGCCGCGATCACGGACTGGTTCGACGGCTACCTCGCCCGGCGCTGGAACCAGACGTCGGCCTTCGGCGCCTTCCTCGACCCCGTCGCGGACAAGCTGATGGTGGCGGGCGCACTGCTCGTGCTCGTGCAGCTGGACCGCGTGAACGCCATCATCGCCTTCATCATCATCGGCCGCGAGATCACGATCTCCGCGCTGCGCGAATGGATGGCCGAGATCGGCGCACGCAAGTCCGTCGCCGTGAGCTCGCTGGGCAAGATCAAGACGGCTGCGCAGATGGTCGCCATCCCGATGTTGCTGTTCCACGATCCCATGTTCGACGGCGTGCTCGACATCCACAAGTGCGGCGAGATCCTGTTGTGGATCGCGGGCGTGCTGACGGTCTGGTCGATGTTCTACTACCTGCGCCGCGCGTGGCCGCTGATCAAGGAAAAGTCGGGCACGGTATAAGTTTCTGCTGGGTCATCCTTGACACATAGCTCAGCATCTCTATAATGCCTGCCTGTTGCAACGACAACGCAGCAAACGAAACGAAGCGGGAGTAGCTCAGTTGGTAGAGCGCAACCTTGCCAAGGTTGAGGTCGAGAGTTCGAGACTCTTCTCCCGCTCCACAGTTTGCCTGTCGAAGTAATAAAAAGGTTGTCTTGGAAAGCAGTCGAAAATCTGAGATAATCGCAAGTTCCAGCGACGCGGGAGTAGCTCAGTTGGTAGAGCGCAACCTTGCCAAGGTTGAGGTCGAGAGTTCGAGACTCTTCTCCCGCTCCAG
>NZ_JBKYMO010000191.1:0-10491 GCF_047302915.1 Massilia sp. CT11-108
GCGAAGCTCATTTCGCGCGAACAGGGCAAGCCGCTGGCCGAGGCGCGCCAGTCCGGCAGCGCGGCCTGCGCGGCGGCGACGGCCAGCAATGCGTCGTCCGCGCCGCTGGCGGGCACGGTGGCGAAGCAGTCGTCCGAAGCCGGGTCGGCGACGTCGTAGCGGACGCCGCTGCTGCTGTCGCGCCATTGTCCGTCGATGAAATTGTGCTCCTTGAGCAGGTCGGTACGGGTCAGTGTCAGAGACATGGTCTTGAGTCCTTATGTGGAAGCGGAAAGGGCCGGCAAAGAACGCGGCACCGTTTCATGGTAGGCCCGACCCCGCGGCAGGATCGTACGGACGGCGGGCGGCGAAGCGGCGGAAATTGCGTATTTCGCGCCGCGGCGGCATGTTGTGCCGTGGGTCAGCCCAGCAACCGTCCCAGCCGCACGACGGTCACGCCGGGACGCAACTGGCGCAGCGACGGCATGACGAGCACGCAGTCCGGATAGGGCGTCGTGACCGGCTCGCCGTCGCGCCAGCCGATCACGGCACCGGCGTCCCGGAAGGTTTCCAGGCCGGTGTAGTCGGCGGCAAAGCGGAAGTCCATGCTGGACGCGACCACCGGCTCGGTGACGCGCACCACGCGCGTGGCGGCGGGTTGCGGCTGCAGCCACGCGGCCGGCAGGTCGGACGGTTCGACGACCCCGTGCAGCAGCAGGAAGCGGCCCGTGACGTCGCGGGCGACGTCCACCGCGCCGGCTTCCCAGTGCTGGCCGCATTCGACCAGCAGCGCGTTCTTCTCGCTGTCCGGATCGCCGAAGCCGGCATAGTCGCGCATGCGCCGGCCTTCCGGGTGGCCCTCGTCGCTGACGATCCAGGCTGGCGTGCCGAGCCGGCGCGCCAGCGCGATGCCCTTGTCCAGCGGGCCGCAGACCGACAGCGGCGCGCAGCGCTCGTGCATCGAATGCAGGTCGAGCAGGAAGTCGACGGTATCGAGCACGGGCCGCAATTGCCGCGCGCGGCGCAGTTCGGACGAATCGCGGGCAGCGTCGTCGAGGATGGCCGCGGTCCATACGCGGTTGAGATCCTGGTCGACGAAGCGCGAGGCGTCGGGATGGGCCGGGTCGAAGCGCAGGTAGGCCTCGACGTTGGCGAATGCGAGGGTCAGCCTGCCCCGGCGCGGGCGAATGCCGAGGCCGAGCAGGTCCGCGACGGCGATGGCGCCGCATACCTCGTTGCCGTGGGTGAGCGCGTTGACCATCACGTGCGGACCCGGCACGCCGCTGTCGTACGTGTACAGGTACGGGATGCCGCCGTTGCCGGCGGCGTAGGGGCGCAGGTCCGGGAAGGCGACGTCGATCGGATAGGCGGAACGCGTGGCGGTGTCCATGGTCATGCCCCCGCCACCGCCACTGCCGCCGCGATGGCCTGGCCCACTTCCGTGGTCGAGGCCTGGCCGCCCAGGTCCGCCGTGTGCGGGCCGTCGCGCAGCACCTGCTGGATGGCGGCCAGGATGGCGTCGTGGGCCTGGCGCCCGGGGCCGCCGCCGGCATCGAGGAAGTCGAGCATCATCGCGCCCGACCAGATCATCCCGATCGGATTGGCGATGTTCTTGCCGTAGATGTCCGGTGCCGAGCCATGCACCGGCTCGAACAGCGACGGGAAGGCGCGTTCCGGATTCAGGTTGGCCGACGGCGCCAGGCCCAGCGTGCCGGTGCAGGCGGGACCGAGGTCGGACAGGATGTCGCCGAACAGGTTCGAGGCGACCACCACGTCGAAGCGCTGCGGCTGCAGCACGAAGCGCGCGGACAGGATGTCGATGTGCTGCTTGTCCCAGTCCACGTCGGGATACTGCGCCGCCATCGCCGCCGCGCGCCCGTCCCACCACGGCATGCTGACGGCCAGGCCGTTGCTCTTGGTGGCGACCGTGACGTGCCTGCGTTGCCGCTGCCGCGCCAGCTCGAAGGCGAAGCGCAGCACGCGGTCGCTGCCGATGCGCGAATGGACCGATTGCTGCATCACCACTTCGCGTTCGGTGCCTTCGTACATGATGCCGCCGACGGACGAGTACTCGCCCTCGGTATTCTCGCGCACGATCATGAAGTCGATGTCGCCCGGCCTGCGGTTGGCCAGCGGGCAGGGCACGCCGTCGAACAGGCGGGCCGGGCGCAGGTTGACGTACTGGTCGAACTCGCGTCTGAATTTCAGCAGCGAGCCCCACAGCGACACGTGGTCGGGCACGGTGGCGGGCCAGCCGGCGGCGCCGAAGTAGATCGCGTCCATGCCGGACAACTGCGCCTTCCAGTCGTCGGGCATCATCTTGCCGGTGGCCGCGTAGTAGTCGCAGCTGGCCCATTCGACGTGCTTGTATTCGAGCCGGATGCCGAACCGGCTGGCGGCGGCATCGAGCACGCGCAAGCCCTCGGGCATGACTTCCTTGCCGATGCCGTCACCCGGGATGACGGCGATGTTGTAGATGTGCTTCCCCATGAAGAACGCTCCTCGAAGATCGGTTGGGACGATGGATCTCCTTATCGTAGGCGCGAAGCGCCGGCGGGAACGGCCGTCGTGGGGGGCGCAAGTTGGGGGATGTTGTGTTTTTCAGGCCCGGTTCGGCATGTTATGCGGCACGAACCGCCTGCCCCGCCAGGAAGCCGCACACGGCCCGCGTGACGTCCGCCGTCGTCGCCGTCCCGCCGAGGTCGCGGGTGTGCAGCGACGGCGTGGCGGTCACGCTTTCGATCGCGCGCATCACCTGCAGCGCCGCGCCGGACTCGCCCAGGTGGTCGAGCAGCATGGCGACCGACCAGAACGTGCCGATCGGATTGGCGAGGCCACGGCCCATGATGTCGAAGGCGGAGCCGTGGATCGGTTCGAACATCGACGGATAGCGGCCGTCCGGATCGATGTTGCCGGTCGGCGCGATGCCCAGGCTGCCGGCCAGGGCCGCGGCCAGGTCGCTGAGGATGTCGGCGTGCAGGTTCGTCGCGACGATGGTGTCGAGCGTTGCGGGGCGGTTCACCATGCGGGCGGTCGCGGCGTCGACGAGTTCCTTGTCCCAGGCGACGTCCGGGAATTCCCTGGAGACCTGCAGCGCGATCTCGTCCCACATCACCATCGCGTGGCGTTGCGCATTGCTCTTGGTGATGACGGTCAGCCGTTTGCGCGGACGCGACTGCGCCAGCCGGAACGCGAAGCGCAGGATGCGCTCGACCCCGGCCCGCGTCATCATCGAGACGTCGGTCGCGGCCTCGATCGGATGACCCTGGTGCACCCGGCCGCCCACGCCCGCGTACTCGCCCTCCGAGTTCTCGCGCACGATGACCCAGTCCAGGTCCTGCGGCGCGCAGCGTTTCAGCGGTGCGTCGATACCGGGCAGGATGCGGGTCGGACGCACGTTCGCGTACTGGTCGAAACCCTGGCAGATCTTCAGGCGCAGGCCCCACAGGGTGATGTGGTCGGGAATGTCCGGGTCGCCGGCCGAGCCGAACAGGATGGCGTCCTTGCCGCGCAGCGCGTCGAGGCCGTCGGCCGGCATCATGACGCCGTGGCGCCGGTAATAGTCGCCGCCCCAGTCGAAGTCCTCGAACTCGACGCTGAACCCGGCGCCCGCCGCGGCCAGTGTTTCCAGTACCTCGCGCCCCGCCGGCACGACTTCCTTGCCGATGCCGTCGCCGGGAATGGTTGCGATCCGATATGTCTTCATGGTGCCTGTCTCCTGTCTCGATGATGTGGCGCTACTGTAGGTGCTGGACGAACGGAAACAGCATGGCTAGACTCAATGCATCTTTAACCTGGGATCAAGAATCGGGATGAGTACGGGCTTACAGCCGGCCGAGCTGGGGTTTTTCGTGTCGCTGGCAACCTGCGGGAGCCTGAGCGGCGCGGCGCGTGAGCTCGGCGTCAGCACGGCCGCCGTCAGCAAGCGCCTGGCGCAGATGGAGGCACGGCTGGGCCTGCCCCTGGTGAATCGCACGACGCGCCGCATGAGCCTGACGCCCGATGGCGAAGTCCTGCTCGAGCACGCCCGGCGCATCCTGGACGATATCGCCGACCTCGACCAGTTGCTGGGCGCGTCGAAAGGCCAGCCGAAGGGCCAGCTGCGGGTGAACGCGACGCTGGGTTTCGGCCGTCTTCATGTCGCCCCCGCCATCTCGCAGTACGCGCTGCGGTATCCCGAGGTCGACGTCCAGCTGCAGTTGTCGGTCAGGCCGCCGCCCCTCACGGACGACCAGTTCGACGTCTGCATCCGGTTCGGCGCGCCCGCCGACGCACGCGTGATCGCGAAGAAACTGGCGAACAACCGCCGCCTGTTGTGCGCGTCGCCCGGGTATCTCGCGGCCCGCGGCGCGCCGGCGAGTCCCGCCGACCTCGCGCGCCACAACTGCATCTGCATCCGCCAAGGCGACGACGCCCACGGGACGTGGCGCCTGCACCGGGACGGCGCCGACGGCCCCGGCGAAACCGTCAAGGTGCGCGGCAACCTGGCGACCAATGACGGCGAAACCGCGGTCAACTGGGCGCTCGACGGCCACGGCATCCTGCTGCGTGCGGAATGGGATGTCGCGCGCTACCTCGACAGCGGACGGCTCGTGCAGGTCTTGCCGCAGTTCCTTACGCCCGATGCGGACATCTATGCGGTCTATCCGCAGCACCGGCAGCAGTCGGCGCGCGTGCGCACGCTGGTTGCTTTCCTGGCGCAGGCATTCGACGTTTCGTTTCGCCGCGAATAAATATCACCGTGGAGATCCGAGAAACGTTGGCCTACAAATTCGGCAACGGCAACCGGGCCGTGGCGATCTTTTCCGACGTGGATTGCGCACCGTGCCGCACGATGCACCGGGAAATCGAAAAGCTGGACGACACGACGGTGTACGTGTATCGCCGCGAACCAGAAAGCCCGCTGAGCCTACGGCCGGCCCGCCGCGGCCGCCTGCGGCTTGTGGAACCGGCCCAGCACGTGCAGGAGCACGAGCGTCGCCACGATCCATCCGATCAAGATGCTCCACACGGCATCGTAATCGCGCGCCGCATCGTGGAGCATGCCGAGCGCCGGCGGCGTCAGGACGATGGCGATCTGATTGACGGTCATGGCGGCGCCGAGGGCCAGCCCGACGCTGTCCGCCGGTGCCGAATCCGCGATATAGGTCACCCAGGGACCATACCAGCCCAGCGCAAAAAAACCGAGCACGGCGATCAGCCCGAACAGCCAGGATCGCGGCGCGTCGACGGGCAGGCCGATCAGGGCAAGCAGGCCGATGCCCGTGGCCAGCATGCTGACCGCCACGGGCACGAACCGGTCGCCGGTCTTGCCGCAGCGGTCGCTCCAGATCGACAGGACGATGCGGCCGACGCCGCCGCACAGCTGCATCGACAGCAGCATCCAGCCGCCCTCGCGCAACGGCAGGCCGAACCGGTCGCGCAGGAACAGCATCAGGAAGACGACGATGCCGTATTGCGTGCCGACCAGGGCCATGCCGGACCAGACGACACGCTGCATCCACCGTTGACGCACCATCCGGACCAGGAAGAAGACGGTCAGCACGGCACGCTTGCCGGGACGGTCCGCCAGCGTGGGCGGACGATAGACCGCCCAGAACAGCAAGCCGGAAGCCAGGACGACGGCGACGCTGAACAGGAAGGCGGCGCGCCAGTCGCGCACGCCGACCAGGAACGGCAAGGCCGCCGCAGCCGCGGCGCCGCCGAGCGGCAGGCCCGCCTGCCGGATGCCCATCGCGATCCCCAGTTGATGGCCGTGGAACCATTGCGATACCGACCGGCTACCGCCCGGCTGGACCGTGCTGTAGCCCATGCCGATCACGAACAGGGCGGCGCACAAGGCGAGGAAACCGGGTGCCACGCACGCGCCCACGAGGCCGAGGGCCATGATCAGCATGCCCGCGCCGATGATGGCCCGCTCCGACTTGCGGTCGAGCAGGTCGCCGACGAAGAGCAGGGTGAAGATCGGCGCCACGGTCGAGGCGGTGATGAGCAGGCCCACCTGGGTGGCGGACAGGTGCAGATCCTTTTGCAGGTACCCGGCCAGCACGGCGATACCTTGCGTGACGAACGCCGCGCCGGCCTGGAGCACGGTGGCGACGGCCAGGATCAGCCAGCGGTAGGGGGACGTCCGGGAATCCTTGGGAAAGGCAGGCATAAAACTGGAGATGTTACCGATCCAGGATTGCCGGACGCTATCGAAATGTCACACATGAACGATGTGTAACGTTTCAAGCGTGTTTTATGCCGCGGCCTTCAGGCGCCGCGCCACATCCATCGCGAAATAGGTGAGCACGCCATCCGCGCCGGCACGCTTGAACGACATCATGGTCTCCATGATGACCTTGTCCGGATCGAGCCAGCCGTTCTGGAACGCGGCCTGCAGCATCGCGTACTCGCCGCTGACCTGGTAGGCGAAGGTCGGCACCTTGAATTCGTCCTTCACGCGGCGCACGACGTCCAGGTAGGGCATGCCCGGCTTGACCATCACCATGTCCGCGCCTTCCGCGATGTCCAGCGCCACTTCGCGCAGGGCTTCGTCGCTGTTGGCCGGGTCCATCTGGTACGTGTTCTTGTCGGCCTTGCCCAGGTTGGCGGCCGAACCGACGGCTTCGCGGAACGGGCCGTAGTAGCCCGACGCGTACTTGGCCGAGTAGGCCATGATCCGCGTGTGGATCAGTTCCTTCTCTTCCAGCGCCACGCGGATCGCGCCGATGCGGCCGTCCATCATGTCCGACGGGGCGACGACGTCGACGCCGGCCTCGGCCTGGGCCAGCGCCTGGCGCGTCAGCATCGCGATCGTCTTTTCGTTGACGATGTAGCCGTTTTCGTCCGGCAGGCCGTCCTGGCCATGGGTCGTGTACGGGTCGAGGGCGACGTCCGTCATGATGCCCAACTGCGGGAAGTGGCGCTTCAGCTCGCGCACGGCGCGCGGGACGAGGCCGTCCGGATTCGTCGCTTCCACGCCGTCATAGGTCTTCAGCGATGCCTCGATGACGGGGAACAGCGCGAGCACGGGGATGCCCAGCGCGACCGCTTCCTCGGCCACCTTCAGCAGCAGGTCGACCGACAGCCGCTCCACGCCCGGCATCGACGCGACCTGCTGGCGCTGGTTCTGGCCGTCGAGGATGAACACGGGATAGATCAGGTCGGAGGCGGTGACGACGTTTTCGCGCATCAGGGCGCGCGAGAACGGGTCGCGGCGCATGCGGCGCATGCGCACGGCGGGGTATTGCGAAGGCGTGATGATCGGCATGGCGGTTCCAAAGGTTATTGTTCGGGATCGGCCGGATCGTCCTCCAGGCCGAGCAGTTCGATGATCTTGTCGTTGGCTTCCTCTATGCCGATGCGTTTCAGCGCCGAGAACAGCTGGACGGTGAACGGGAAGCCGTTGCCTTCCTCGTCGACATAGCTGTCCAGCACTTGCTGCGCCTGGCGCAACGTGTTGACGGATTCGTTGCGGTTGAGCTTGTCGACCTTCGTGAGGATGCAGTGGATCGGCTTGCCCGTCGGGGCGAACCATTCCAGCATCTGGATGTCGAGCTCGGTGAACGGGCGGCGCGAATCCATGATCAGGATGAGCGCGGCCAGCTGTTCCCGCCGCTGCACATAGTCGCCCAGCAGCCTTTGCCAGTGCAGCTTGGCATCGCCCGACACTTCTGCATAGCCATAGCCCGGCAGGTCGACGAGCAGGCCCTCGATTTCCTCGACCTTGGTCGGATCCTTGCGGTGCATGGCGACGTGCGCTCCGCCGATCGAGAAGAAATTGATGTGCTGCGTACGGCCGGGCGTCTTGGACGCGAACGCGAGGCCCTTCTGGTTCGTCAGGATATTAATCGCCGTCGATTTGCCCGCATTGGACCGGCCGGCGAAGGCGATTTCCGGTACCTGGGTCTTGGGAAGATCCCGCAACTGGTTGACGGTCGTGAAGAAACGGGCTTGCCAGAGTTTGG
Organism: Massilia sp. CT11-108; assembly: GCF_047302915.1. Lineage (NCBI taxonomy): Bacteria > Pseudomonadati > Pseudomonadota > Betaproteobacteria > Burkholderiales > Oxalobacteraceae > Massilia > Massilia sp. CT11-108. Next base: position 7,932 of record NZ_JBKYMO010000191.1, read on the forward strand.
ACATGAGGGAAGTGGAGCGAAAAAGACAACGAAGGTGAGGGCGGGAAACAAAGGCTATTGTACAATAGGGAGTTACCTGCCGCCGGCGAGCCTGAAGGCGTCATTGCCGGCGCGGGGGCACGAGCATGACCGCTGCACTGCAACTGCAAGTTTATCTTTGACTTTTTCAGGGTGCTTGAATGAATCGTGTGTTCCAACCGGCCGCATGTGCGGCGATCGTGAAATCCTTGCTGGCCAGTTTCCTCATCGTGGGCAGCGCTTTTGCAGCGGACGCGGCCCACGCGCCCCCGGCCGCCGCCAAGGCCGATCCGGCCAAGGGCGGTTCCCTCTACGACACCGGCGACAATGCCCGCGGCCTGCCGGCCTGCGCGTCGTGCCATGGCGCCGGCGGCAATTCGACCATCAACACGAACCCCAAGCTGGCAGGACAGATCGACAATTACCTGCACAAGCAACTCGTCGACTTCACGACGCCGGCCCGCAACCAGCCCGTGATGACGACGTACGCCAAGATGCTGAGCGACGACGAAAAGAAGAACATCGCCGCCTACCTCGCCACGCAGCAGCCCAAGCAGGGCGCCGCACGCAACAAGGACACGCTGGAACTGGGCCGCAAGATCTATCGCGGCGGCATCGCCGACCGCGGCGTGGCCGCCTGCGCCAGCTGCCACGGCGCCACCGGTTCCGGCATCCCGGCCCAGTATCCGCGCGTGGCCGGCCAGCACCAAGATTACACTGTCGCCCAGTTGCAGGCGTTCAAGGCGGGCGGGCGCAGCAACAGCCCGCAGATGGCCACGCTGGCCAAGCGCCTGTCTGACGACGAAATGAAGGCAGTGGCGGACTATATCGCCGGCCTGAAGTGATACCCGGTATCAGCCGGTCAGAGTGAATAGAGCCGAATAATCGGCCTACAATAAAAAAAGCAGGACAACAGGGAAGGGCGGCCGCGCAAGCGGTGCGCCCTTTTGTTGTATCCTCAATGAATGTTGTGTCTAGAGTGAAAGTCGATGAGTACCACCGGAATTGAACTGAAGACGCGCCGGCGCGGCGTAGCGGAAACGGTCGAACTGCTGTCCTCGATGCGTTTCGCGATCACCCTGCTGGTCATGATCGCGATTGCCGCCATCATCGGCACCATCCTGCAACAGGACCGGGCGATGCCGGACTACGTGAACCAGTTCGGGCCGTTCTGGTTCGAAGTGTTCCGCAAGCTCAGCCTGTACACGGTCTATTCGGCCTGGTGGTTCCTGCTGATCCTCGCGTTCCTGATCGTGTCCACGAGCCTGTGCATCGCGCGCAATGCGCCCAAGTTCATCCGCGACATGCGGAGCTGGCGCGATTCCGTGCGCGAAGAATCGCTGCGCAATTTCCACCACCGAAGCGAATGGACGGCGCCGCTGGACATGGTCCCGCTCGCGCAGCAGACGGCGTCCCGCCTCGTCGACGCCGGTTATAAAACGAAGATGGTCGACAAGGCGGGCGGCGTGCTCGTCGCCGCGAAAAAGGGCGCCGGCAACAAGTTCGGCTACATCTTCGCGCACACGGCCATCATCGTCATCCTGCTGGGCGGCCTGCTCGATTCGAACCTGCCTATCCGCTTCCAGCAATGGTTCATGGGCAAGACGCCGTATGCCGGCACGGGCCTCATCTCCGCCATCCCACCGCAGCACCGCCTGGGTCTCGGCAACCCGACCTTCCGCGGCAACACGATGATTCCAGAAGGCCAGGCCAGCGACACGGCGCTGCTCCAGCAGGCCGACGGCGTGCTCGTGCAGGATCTGCCGTTCACGATCGAGCTGCGCAAATTCATCATCGACTTCTACTCGACGGGCATGCCGAAGCTGTTCGCCAGCGAAGTCGTGATCCGCGACCACGAGACGGGCAAGGCGTTCCCCGCCACCATCAAGGTCAACGAGCCGCTGATCTACCGCGGCATTGCCGTCTACCAGTCCAGCTTCGAGGATGGCGGCAGCAAGCTCAAGCTGACGGGCTGGCCCATGACGGGCACGAGCGACAAATCGTTCTCGTTCGATGGCGAAGTCGGCAATGCGACCGAGTTGAAGCAGGGCGCCGACGTGTATTCGGTCGAGTGGTCGGGCTTCCGTCCGTTCAACGTCGAGAACACGAGCCAGAACAACGATGCGCGCGCCGTCACCAAGGGCAAGAGCCTTGAGGAACAGTTTGCCCAGACCTTGTCCCAGCACTCCGGCTCGGCCGCGAAGAACGTGGGCAACAAGGACCTGAAAAACGTCGGTCCCAGCGTGCAATACAAGCTGCGCGACAAGACGGGCCAGGCGCGCGAATTCCTGAACTACATGCAGCCCGTGACCCTGGACGGTCATGAAGTGTACCTGGCCGGCGTGCGCAACAATCCGTCCGACCAATTCAGCTTCCTGCGCATCCCGGCCGACGACGAGCACGGCCTGCGCGAATGGATGCGCCTGCGCGCCGCGCTCGCCGACCCGTCGCTGCGGGAAGAAGCGGCCCGCCGCTATGCCGCTCGCGTCGCCCGGCAAGAAAGTGGTCTATGTGGGCTGCCTGTTGCTGGTGCTGGGCATTT
>NZ_JBKYMO010000192.1:0-10438 GCF_047302915.1 Massilia sp. CT11-108
GCTCGCGCGCCGAGCGCACCGCCAGCGTCTGCAGCGCGGCCGCGCCGGCGATGCCGAGCGCGACGACGAACAGGGCGACAAGCACTTCGACCAGCGTAAAGCCCGCGCGCACGCTCAGTGGCGAACCCGACAGCGACCGCATCGACGACCTCCAGCGTTGCGTTGAACAGAGCTGAGAAGGTAACAGTCGAGCTCCGGCAAGCCGTGTGACGACTCAACCGTGAGGAGGGAACTAAAAACCGGGAAAAGTGACGCGCTTATTTACTCGATTACTTACGCGGCTGGCCCACTTCCGCGATGGCTTCCTGGAACTCGGCCAGGTCTTCGAAGTTCTTGTAGACGGAGGCGAAGCGGATGTAGGCGATCTTGTCGAGACGCTTGAGTTCCTGCATCACGAGTTCGCCGACATGGCCCGTGTCGACCTCGCGCCGGCCGCTGGTGAGGAGTTTCTCTTCGATGGAGGCGACGGCGCGGTCGATGGCTTCGGCCGCCACCGGGCGCTTGCGCAGTGCGAGCATCAGGCTGCCGCGCAGCTTGGAGGATTCGTATTCGGTACGGCTGCCGTTCTTCTTGACGATGAACGGCATCGAGAGCTCGATCCGTTCGTACGTGGTGAACCGCTTGTCGCACGCGACGCAGCGGCGCCGGCGGCGGATGGCGTCGCCTTCCTCGGATACGCGGGTATCGAGGACCTGGGTGTCTTCATGCTGACAGAACGGACATTTCATGGGGCTTGTAGAGGGCGCCGCAAGGGCGCCCTCCCTATCGCATTACGCTTCGTAGACCGGGTACTTGTCGGTCAGTTGCTTGACTTCCGCCTTGACGCGCTCGATGGTCGCGGCGTCGTGCGGGTTGTCCAGCACGTCGGCGATCAGGTGGCCGACCTTGACGGCGTCTTCTTCCTTGAAGCCGCGGGTCGTGAAGGCCGGGCTGCCCAGGCGGATGCCCGACGTCACGAACGGCTTCTGCGGGTCGTTCGGGATGCCGTTCTTGTTGCAGGTCATGTGCGCCTGGCCCAGGATCGCTTCCGCTTCCTTGCCGGTCAGGCCTTTCGAACGCAGGTCGACGAGCATCACGTGGGATTCGGTACGGCCCGAGACGATGCGCAGGCCGCGGGAGATCAGCGTCTCGGCCAGTGCCTTGGCGTTCTTGACGACCTGCTGCTGGTAGGCCTTGAATTCCGGCGACAGCGCTTCCTTGAAGGCGACCGCCTTACCGGCGATCACGTGCATCAGCGGACCGCCCTGGATGCCCGGAAAGATCGCGGAGTTGATGGCCTTTTCGTGCTCGGCCTTCATCAGGATGATGCCGCCGCGCGGGCCGCGCAGCGACTTGTGCGTCGTCGACGTGACGAAGTCGGCGTGCGGGACCGGGTTCGGGTATTCGCCCGCGGCGATCAGGCCGGCGTAGTGGGCCATGTCGACCATGAAGTACGCGCCGACTTCCTTCGCCACGCGGGCGAAGCGTTCGAAGTCGATGCGCAGGGCGAAGGCGGAGGCGCCGGCGATGATCAGCTTCGGCTTGTGCTCGCGCGCCAGGCGTTCCATCTGCTCGTAATCGATGTCTTCCTGCTCGGTCAGGCCGTAGGAGATGACGTTGAACCACTTGCCCGACATGTTCAGCGCCATGCCGTGGGTCAGGTGGCCGCCTTCGGCCAGCGACATGCCCATGATGGTGTCGCCCGGCTTCAGCATCGCGAAGAACACGCCCTGGTTCGCCTGCGAACCCGAGTTCGGCTGGACGTTCGCGGCTTCGGCGCCGAACAGTTCCTTCACGCGGTCGATCGCCAGCTGCTCGGCGACGTCGACGTATTCGCAACCGCCGTAGTAGCGCTTGCCCGGATAGCCTTCGGCGTACTTGTTGGTCAGTTGCGATCCCTGGGCCTGCATCACGGCCGGCGACGTGTAGTTCTCGGATGCGATCAGCTCGATGTGGTCCTGCTGGCGCTTGTTTTCCTTCTGGATGGCATCAAACAGTTCCGGGTCAACCTTGGCGAGCGTGTGATCTTTTGCAAACATGAAAAAACTCCAATCGATAAGAGAACCAGGCAACGGTCAGCGCTGAACAGGCGGGAGCCGAAACACATGCGGGGCAGCCGCGATACCAACGCGTACCAGTCGGTGGCTGCCCAGGCGAACGGCAAGTTTGAAATCTCACGTTCCCCGGTGGGTGCCCACCTTCGCCACGCGCCGGCAGGCCGATCGCTCCTGATCGGACGGCAGCGCACGGTTTTCGCCAGTCACGTGAGATGTAAATGGAACCTCGGATTGTACGGGATTGTGCGGCTGCCAGGCAAGGAAACCGATGCCGACCTGTCAACCCGGCTTCCGGCGCTGCCCCGCGTGGTCATTTCAGCTACAATCGCACGGTTACCACCTGCCAGGCAAAAACCAAAATGATCGTTTTCATCACCGGCGCATCCGCCGGATTCGGCGCCGCCATGGCGCGCACTTTCGGCAAGAACGGCCACCAGGTGGTGCTGGCGGCGCGTCGCAAGGACCGTCTGGAGGCGTTGGCAAGGGAGTTGGGCGAATCCGCCCTGCCGATCGCGATGGACGTCACCGACAAGAATTCGATCGAGGAAGCGCTGTCGATGCTGCCGCAATCCTGGCGCCAGATCGACGTCCTGATCAACAATGCCGGCCTGGCCCTGAACACGAAGCCGGCGTACGAGGTGCCGCTGGAAGACTGGGAGACGATGATCGCCACGAACATCAAGGGCCTCGTCACGATGACGCACGCCCTGCTGCCGGCGATGGTCGAGCGCGGCAGTGGCCTGGTCATCAACATCGGCTCCGTGGCCGGCCGCACCCCGTATCCGGGCGGGAACGTGTACGGCGCCACCAAGGCCTTCGTCGAGCAGTTCACGCTGAACCTGCGCGCCGACCTCGCCGGCACCGGCGTGCGCGCGACGAACATCGCGCCAGGCCTGTGCGGCGGCACCGAGTTCTCGAACGTGCGCCTGCGCGACGATGCGGCCGCGGCCAAGGTCTACGAAGGCACCCAGCCGCTGACGGCCGAAGACATCGCCGAGACCGCCTACTGGGTCGCCACCCTGCCGCCGCACGTCAACATCAACCAGATCGAGATGATGCCGACCTGCCAGGGCTACGGCCCGCTCAACATCAAGCGCAACCTGGGCTGAGGCGCCAAGCACAAAAATCGGTCGACCGGCGAACGAATTGTTTTCGCTTTGTAACAGCGGCGCCGGTCAAAATGAAAAAGTGCTACAGTTGCTGGCTTGGCATGAGCCTCTCACATTCTCACGCCGGCCACTCATACCCAGGTATACGTACCCTGGCGCACATATAACGGGTATAAATGGCGTAAAATGTTTCCCATTTTCATTTATGGCAGCTGAAATGCCTTCAGTTTTCACCTGGACAGTTCGCGTCTATTACGAGGATACGGACGCCGGCGGCATCGTGTACTACGCCAATTACCTGAAGTTCTTCGAACGTGCGCGCACCGAATGGCTGCGTTCGCTCGGCATCGATCAGCAAACCCTGCGCGACGAGGACGGCGCGCTGTTCGTCGTGCGCAATGCCAGCGTCGACTATGTCGCGTCCGCGCGCCTGGACGATGAAGTGAAACTGACCCTGAACGTGGAAAAGCTCGGCCGCGCGTCCGTCGAGTTCGCCCAGCAGGCCTGGCGCGGCGATACGCTGCTCGCCAGCGCCGACGTGAAAGTCGGCTGCATCGATGCTGTCACGATGCGTCCGCGTTCCCTCCCCGACCTTGCCGCTGCTAAAATGCGTGCCGCCTGATCATCCATTTGACCAAATATATATCCAATGAACGCAGTCCAAGACCTCTCATTCATTGAACTGATCCGCCATGCCCACGTGCTGGTGCAGTTGCTGATGGCCCTGCTGTTCGCGATTTCCCTGATGAGCTGGACATATATTTTCCGCAAGCTGTTCGCGATCCGCGCGGCACGCCGCCAGACGGAACAGTTCGAACGCAGCTTCTGGGCCGGCGGCAACCTGCACACCCTGCACCAGAGCGCCAGCAGCCAGCGCGACCAGAGCGGTCCGCTGGCCCGCATCTTCGAAGCGGGCATGGGCGAGTTCATCAAGGGCAAGCAGGCGTCGCGCGACGCGCTCGACATGGGTGCCGTGCTGGATGGCGCCCGCCGTGCGATGCGCGCCGCGTTCCACCGCGAACTGGACCAGATGGACACGCACCTGAACTTCCTGGCGTCGGTCGGTTCGGTCTCGCCGTACATCGGCCTGCTCGGTACCGTGTGGGGCATCATGAACGCGTTCCGCGGCCTCGCGAACGTGCAGCAGGCCACGCTGGCCACGGTTGCACCGGGCATCGCCGAAGCGCTGATCGCCACCGCCATCGGCCTGTTCGCCGCCATTCCTGCCGTGGTCGCTTACAACCGCTTCACCCACGACATCGACCGCCTCGCGATCCGCTTCGAAAGCTTCGTCGAGGAATTCTCGAACATCCTGCAGCGCCAGTCGCGCTGATCGCCGTCACGAGGAACCGACATGGCCTTCAACAGCAGCCTGCGGGGCAGCCGTCGCAAGCTCAAGTCCGAGATCAACGTCGTGCCGTACATCGACGTGATGCTGGTGCTGCTCATCATCTTCATGGCGGTACCGCCGACGCAGAACCCCAGCGAGATCAAGCTGCCCAGCGCCGAGCGCTCGACGCAGCCGCCGGACGACTACATCCAGATCGCGATCAAGGAGAACGCCCAGCTGCAGATCGGCATCACGGGCAAGAATCCGCAGCCGCTGGAAGACGTATCGAGCCGGTCGACGCTCGTCACGCGCCTGCGCGACCTGCACGCCGAGCATCCGGATTATCCGGTCTTGATAGCTGGCGACCGCGACAGCAAATACGATGACGTCATCCAGCTGATTTCGGAAGCCAAGAAGATGGGTATCAACCGCGTCGGCCTGGCCACGAAGTGAAGACGAACTGATGTCAGCAACGAAGCAGACCAACATCGGCAACGGCGCGCCTTACAGCGTGCCGCCTGAACCGAACCGCTGGCCGGCCATCGGCCTGGCGGTGGGCGTGCACGCCATGTTGCTGGCGTTCCTGTGGATCGGCGTGAGCTGGCAGAACAATGCGCCCGTCGCCGTCGAGGCGGAAATCTGGGACGTGACGACGCAGACCGCCGCGCCGCCGCCCGCGCCTGCCCCGGCGCCCGAGCCGGAACCCGAACCCGAGACCCCGCCGCCGCAACCCGCGCCGAAAGCCGTGGAGCCGCCGCCCGTCGTCGAAAAACCGCAGCCGAAGGCGCCGGACATTGCCCTCGAGCGCGAAAAGAAACGCAAGGAAGAATTGAAGCGCAAGCAGATCGAGGAAGAGCGCGAACGCAAGCTGGAGGAACAGAAGCGCGCGGAAGAAAAGAAAGCGAAGGCGCTCGCCGAGAAAAAGGAACGCGAACTCGAAGAGAAGAAAGCCAAGGCCGACGCTGAAAAGAAAGAAGCCGAGCAGAAGAAAAAAGACGAAGCGGAAAAGAAAAAGAAAGAGGAAGCCGAGAAGAAGAAAAAGGCAGCCGCCGAACAGAAGAAACTGGAAGCCGCCCGCGCCGAGGAAATGCGCCGCATCACGGGCGCGGCCGGCAATCCGACCAGCACCGGCACGGCCGAGAAATCGACGGCGCCGCGCATCGACAAGGGCTACTCCGCGGCCATCACGGCCAAGGTGAAGGGCAATACGTCGTATGCGGGCAGCCTCGACGAACCGGGTAATCCGACGGCGACGTTCCGCGTCGAGCAGTTACCGACCGGCGAGATCATTTCGGTCAGGAAGATCAAGAGCAGCGGTGTGCCTTCATTCGACGATGCCGTCGAAAAAGGCATCACCAAATCGTCCCCACTGCCAAAGAAGAAAGATGGTACGGTAGAGCGTTCCCTCGTGATCGAGTTCCATATGAAGGATCTGCAGTGATCGCGTTCCGACCTTAACCATTGCTGAGAGAAACATGAAGAAACTACATACCCTGCTGTTTTCGGCCACCCTCCTGATGGGCGTGGCTGCACATGCCCAGCTGAAAGTCGAAATCGCCGGCGTGGGCAGCAACCAGATCCCGGTCGCAGTCGCGGCATTCGCCGACGAATCGGTGGCACCCGAACAGGTGTCCGCCATCATCCGCGCCGACCTCGAACGCAGCGGCGTGTTCAAGGTCATCGACGCGCGCCAGACCATTTCCGACACCGCCAACATCGACCTGGCCGCCTTCAAGGCCAGCGGTGCCGACGCGCTTGTCGTGGGCTCCGTGCAGCGTCTCGCGGACGGCCGCTTCCAGGTGCGTTATAAACTGCTCGACACCGTCAAGCAGTCGCAGCTGTCGCAACTGTCCGATGCCGTCACGGCGCGCAATACGCGCCTGGAAGGCCACCGCATCGCCGACGACGTCTACGAAAAACTGACCGGCGTGCGCGGCATCTTCTCGACCCGCATCACGTACGTGAAGCAGGACCCGGCCGCGCGCGACTACAAGCTCGTCGTGGCCGACGCGGACGGCGAAGGCGAGCAAGTCGCCGCGCACGGCCGCGAGCCGATCATCTCGCCGTCGTGGTCGCCGGACGGCACGAAGGTCGCGTACGTCTCGTTCGAACTGCGCAAGCCCGTGATCTACGTGCAGAACCTGGTGACGGGCCAGCGTACCGTCGTCGCCAACGAGAAAGGCAACAACTCCGCACCGGCCTGGTCGCCGGACGGCACGAAGCTGGCCCTCGCCCTGTCGAAGACCGGCAATACGCAAATCTGGATCGTGAACGCGGACGGCAGCGGCCTGCGCCGCGTATCGAACAGCAACGGCATCGACACCGAGCCGCAGTTCTCGCACGACGGCCAGTCGATTTACTTCACCAGCGACCGCAGCGGCGGTCCGCAAATCTACAAGATGAGCGTGAGCGGCGGGCAGGCAACCCGCGTCACGTTCAACGGCAACTACAATATCAGCCCTCGTGTATCCCCGGACGGCAAGACGCTGGCGTGGATTTCGCAACGCGATGGGGGTTTTTCCCTGTATGCGATGGACCTGGCTTCCGGTCAGGAACAACGCTTGGCCGATGGGGCCACCGAACCGAGTTTTTCGCCGAACGGCAAATACATCATGTATGCGACGAAGGGTGGCGGGCGTACCGCATTGGCCGTTGTGTCGGTCGACGGACGCGTCAAGCAGCGCCTGAGCACCCAAGCGGGAAACATTCGGGAGCCCAGCTGGGGCCCGTTTATGAAGTAAAAACTTTTGACCAGGAGAAAAACCATGCGTAATGTAAAAAGTGTAGCGTTCATCGTGGCTGCTGCCGCCCTGCTGTCGGCATGCTCGTCGACCAAGCTGCAGGAAGCCCCGAAAGTCGAAGAAAAGCCGGTCGCTCAGGCAACGCCGCCGGCCGAACCGGCACGTGAAATCAAGCCGGTCGAAACCGGCAGCGTCGATCCGCTGAACGACCCGAAAGGCGTTCTGGCGAACCGCAGCGTGTACTTCGACTTCGACAGCTACGTTGTCCGTGACGACGGCAAGCCGGTCGTCGAGAACCACTCGGCTTACCTGACCAAGAACAAGCAGCGCAAGGTCCTGATCCAGGGCAACACCGACGAGCGCGGCGGCACCGAATACAACCTGGCCCTGGGCCAGAAGCGCGCCGAAGCCGTGCGCAAGTCGATGGCTGCCCTGGGCGTGTCGGACAGCCAGATGGAAGCTGTTTCGCTGGGCAAGGAAAAGCCGAAGGCCACCGGCCACGACGAAGCTGCCTGGGCTGAAAACCGCCGCGCGGACATCGTCTACCAATAATCGGGACGCTGTCTTGCCTGCCTGAGAGCTGGCGCTCCCGGCAGATTTGACAGCGGGGCGGGATGCGGTGCAGACTGCATCCCGCCCCGTTTCCATTTGGATTCCCAAGTTTTCATAGGTCTAGAAAAGTCATGATGATCAAACCGTCCCAGTTCCGCCTCGCCGCCGTCGCCCTCGCCCTGACCGCCTGGCTGCCCCTGCAGGCGAACGCCGGCCTGCTCGACGACGATGAAGCCCGCAAGGCGATACTCGACCTGCGCGCCAAGGTCGATGCACTGGCACGCGACATCAACGCCCGCGTCGACACGAAGGCCGACAAATCGATCGGCGTCGACATGCTGAACCAGCACGAACAGACCATGCAGGAAATCTCGCGCCTGCGCGGACAGGTCGAAGTCCTCGCGAACGAGGTCGCCAACGCCCAGAAGAACCAGAAAGACCTGTACGCGGATCTCGACGCCCGCATCAAGAAACTCGAACCGCGCCAGGAAACGATCGACGGCCAGACCGCCGAAGTCCTGCCGAGCGAAAAGAGAACCTACGACGGCGCGATGGACCTGTTCAAATCGGGCGACTACAAGGCCGCCGCCGGCGCCCTGCAGGAATTCGTACGCCGCTTCCCCGACTCGGCCTATGCCGCCAACGCCCAGTACTGGCTCGGCAACGCCTATTACGCGCAGCGCGACTACAAGAACGCGATCGCCGCCCAGGAAGCCGTCGTCGCCAACTACGGCACGAGCGCGAAGGCCCCGGACGCCATGCTCAACATCGCCTCCAGCTATACGGAGCTGAAGGACAAGAAAAACGCCAAGAAGGCCCTGCAGCAGCTCGTGTCGAAGTTCCCGGACTCGGCGGCAGCGCAGGCAGCGAAGGACCGGCTGGCGGCGCTGAAGTAACCCGTTTGACACGACTGCAGTTACCCCATATAATCTTGCTTCTTTCGGGTCGTTAGCTCAGTTGGTAGAGCAGCGGACTTTTAATCCGTTGGTCGCTGGTTCGAGCCCAGCACGGCCTACCAGAATTCAGCAGTAGCAAAGCAAGGCGTTACGAGTGATCGTGACGCCTTTTTTGTTTTGCGCTCCGCTCATGCGGTCATCGCATGCAACGCCCCGATATCGTCCGGATCGCGTTTCAGTTTTTCGGCCGCCGCGCGGATCTTGCGGTAATAGATCCCGTTCCGCACGCCGCGATAATCCATGTACGCTTCCACGATCGGATCCGCCCGCTTCTCACGCCTGGCCCGGTCGATCAACGCCTGCAGATAGCGCGTACCCATCTGGATATTCGTCGCCTCGTCGATGAACGCCGGGCTCGCGTGAAATGCATCCGCTTCAGCATACAGCGCAGGCTCCGCGCAGCGCTGGGTGGCCGGCTTGCACAGGTTATCGAGCCGGAACAGTTCGCGGTTCGCCACCTTCAGCAACTGCATCAAACCGCGTGCGCTGCTGCCTGCGGGCTGGGCGCACGCGTCGAAGCGCGATTCCATGTAGATCTGGCAGACGATCAGTTCGTCCGGCAGGCAGGAGCGGTTGTTCTCGTGCACGAGCCGGCGGATCTCGCGCAAGCGGGCGAGGGGTTCGGTGCACACCATCTGGTCGGCCATGTCGTCACCTGTCTCGTTACGTCATGCGCTTCATGGTCTTACCCGTACCGCATGAGCAGTTTGCGCTCGCTCAGGCGGGGTGATCGATTGAACTCAAGTATCCTTTAGCCCTGCCCTCGATAATTGCCGTTTGGAATGCTCCCGTTCCGCCACCAAGGAATCCGACTGCCATGCCTCCCCTCGACCTTTCCGATACCCTCGTGGTCGGCATCTCCGCCACCGCCCTGTTCGACCTGGCAGAAGCCGACGCTATCTACAAAGCCAGATCCATCAAGAATCCCCAGGGTGCACTGGAGGAATACCGCGCCTACATGCTCGAGCGCGAGAACGAGCCGCTGCGCGACGGCACCGGCATGGCCCTCGTGCGCGCCCTGCTCGGCCTGAACCGCTATGCGCCGTCCGAATCGAAGCCGCTCGTCGAAGTCGTCGTCATGTCGCGCAACAGCCCGGAGACCGGTGTCCGCGTCTTCAACAACATTCGGTCGCGCGGCCTGCCGATTTCGCGCCATGCGTTCACCGGCGGCGAGTCCGTCGTCGATTACCTGGACGCCTTTGCCGTCGACCTGTTCCTGACGACGAATGTCGAAGACGCCCAGCGCGTGATCGATGCGCAGGCCTGCGCCGCCGCGATCCTGAAGCCGCCGCCGCACGCGGCCGAGGCGCCGCCGGAAGACCAGGTGCGCATCGCCTTCGACGGCGATGCCGTGCTGTTCGACGATTCCAGTGAACTGGTCTACAAGACCGAGGGCTTCGACCGCTTCCACACGATCGAGGACGAGAAGCAGAACGAACCGATGAAGGACGGTCCGTACGCGATCCTGCTGCGCCGGCTCGCGCGCCTGCAGGAACGGCTGCCGTTCGGCGCGGACGTGTCGCCGGTACGGATCGCGATCGTGACGGCGCGTAGCGCGCCGGCCGAGATGCGGGTCATCAATACCCTGCGCCACTGGGGCGTGTACGTGAACGAGATCTTCTTCCTCGGCGGCGTGCCGAAGTCGAAGGTCGTCAAGGCATTCCGCGCGCACCTGTTCTTCGACGACCAGGACCTGCACCTGGACCCGGCCGCG
>NZ_JBKYMO010000193.1:0-10389 GCF_047302915.1 Massilia sp. CT11-108
TTCGACCACCTTGGCATCCGATGCTGGTTTGTCGTCTCGACTCGGGCGCAAAACCTATTTGTTCAGCACTTCCCTAGGGCCATGGGAAGTAGAGCAAGAGGGACAAATGCCATATAAATTAAGAACACCTTATCCCAAAACCATCCTGCTGCTGCTAGCATGGCCGCCAGGGCACAACAGATTGCCATAAAAACATTTATATACTTCAGCAAGGGAGGTTGCTCTTCCACTGCAGAAGGCAGAGCTTTCAGAATATCCGAAAAAGTCGACATGAAGACCCCAGCGTTGTTAGCGTTGACTACAAGCGTTACCGATATTAATACTCGGCGCGAACCAGTATAGCCACAGTGACACTTAGCATAAGTCATCATTTCGACGACAGCAGACCTACCTTATTTCCCGCATCATTTCTGACGGAATTTCCATCCCCTGCGCGAAATCAGCTTCCGACCGCCGGAAATGTTCGACCAGGAAATCGATGAACGCCCGCGTGCGCGCCGCCTGGTTCTTGCGGTTGAGGTAGTAGACGAACAAATCGGCCGCCGGCAAGGTGTACTGCGGCAGCACGATACGCAACCGGCCGCTTTTGACGTATTTGGCGAGGTCCCACTCCGACCGGATCAGGATGCCGTGACCATCCAGCGCCCAGCCCAGCACGATGTCGCCGTCGTTGCTCGACAGCGCGCCGTGCACCTTCACCACCTCGCTGTCCTCGCCCTCGTTGAAACGCCAGATGCCGTACGCGTCGTCGTTCTGGCGGTGCAGGATGCAGCGGTGGCGAGATAAATCCGCCAGCGTCTGCGGCTCGCCATGCTGCTGGAGGTAGCGCGGCGACGCGCACAGGAAGCGCCGGTTCGACAGCACGCGGCGCGCGGCCAGCCGTTTATCCGGCAGCGCGCCGAAGCGGATGGCGAGGTCGTAGCCGCTTTCCACCAGGTCGACGGGGCGGTCCGTCACGTCCAGCTGCACCTCGACCTGCGGATGACGCTTGGCGAAAGCCGAGACGATGGGCGCGATGGTCGTGCGGCCGAACCCGAGGCTCGCATTCACGCGCAGCAGGCCGCGCGGCGCGGTGCGGTTGCTCGCGACCGCGTCTTCCATCTCACGGATCGCTGCCAGGATGCGCGTCGCGTGCGCGAGATAGGTCTCGCCTTCGCTCGTCAGCGACAGCCGCCGCGTCGTGCGATTGACGAGGCGCACGCCCAGGCGCGCCTCCATCTGCGCCAGGCGTTTCGTTGCGGCCGGCGGCGTGAGGTCGAGGGCGCGGGCGGCCGCGGCCAGCGAGCCGTGGCGCGCGACCAGCACGAAGAATTCCATTTCGGAGGCGCCGTCAGTATTCACCGTCATTCAATAATCAATTCACACCCGGCGAATTATAAGAGGGCCGCGCGGACTTACCCTGCACGCTTGAACAACACGCCAGCGAGGCCGCCATGAGAATCGTCGAGATCCGCGAACAGACACTCCCCATCAGCTCTCCCATCCGCAATGCCTACATCGACTTCAGCAAGATGACCCTGAGTCTCGTGGCCGTCATCACGGACGTGGTCCGCGACGGCAAGCCCGTCGTCGGCTACGGCTTCAATTCGAACGGCCGCTACGGCCAGGGCAAGTTGATGCGCGAGCGCTTCATCCCGCGCATCCTCGAGGCCGATCCGGCATCGCTGCTGGACGACGCGGGCGACAACCTCGATCCGCACCGGATCTGGGACGCGATGTTCACCAACGAAAAGCCAGGCGGGCATGGCGAGCGCTCCGTCGCCATCGGCACCATCGACATGGCCGTGTGGGACGCCGTCGCGAAGATCGCGGACCAGCCGCTGTTCCAGCTGCTGGCCGACCGCTACGGCGACGGGCGCCCGCACCGCAACGTGTTCGTGTACGCGGCCGGCGGCTACTACTACCCCGGCAAGAATCTCGACAAGCTGAAGGACGAGATGCGCAGCTACATCGAGCGCGGCTACAACGTCGTCAAGATGAAGATCGGGGGCGCGCCGCTGGACGACGACTTGCGCCGCATCGACGCCGTGCTGTCCGTGCTGAAGGATGGGCAGAAGCTGGCCGTAGACGCCAACGGCCGCTTCGACCTCGACACGGCGATCGCCTACGCCAAGGCGCTGTCGCGCTACGACCTGTTCTGGTACGAGGAAGCGGGCGACCCGCTCGACTTCGAACTGCAGGCCACCCTGCGCAACTACTACGACAAGCCGATGGCGACGGGCGAAAACCTGTTCTCGATGCAGGACGCGCGCAACCTGGTCCGCTACGGCGGCATGCGGCCGGACCGCGACTGGCTGCAGTTCGATTGCGCCCTCTCCTACGGCTTGGTGGAATACCTGCGCACGCTCGACATGCTGCGCCGGCACGGCTGGTCACCCACGCGCTGCATCCCGCACGGCGGCCACCAGATGTCGCTGAACATCGCGGCCGGCCTGGGCCTGGGCGGCAACGAATCGTATCCCGACCTGTTCCAGCCGTTCGGCGGCTTCCCGGACGGCGTACGCGTGGAGGACGGCTTCATCACGATGCCGGACCTGCCGGGCATCGGCTTCGAAGGCAAGGCCGACCTGATCCGGGTGATGCGTCACCTATCCGGCGCGTAGAAATCAGTCGCCGCTCACGTCCGCATCCTCGCCGAGTTCGAACTCGCCGCGCGCGAACGCCTCCAGCACGGCCTGCGCCTGCTGCAGGTGGCCTTCCGGGACGAGGATGCGCACGCCGCCC
The DNA here is from genome assembly GCF_047302915.1 of Massilia sp. CT11-108. NCBI lineage: Bacteria > Pseudomonadati > Pseudomonadota > Betaproteobacteria > Burkholderiales > Oxalobacteraceae > Massilia > Massilia sp. CT11-108. Next base: position 2,725 of record NZ_JBKYMO010000193.1, read on the forward strand.
AGCGCGGGCGCCAGCAGCATGTCCGTCTGCACGAGGTGGGCATCGGCCAGCACGGCCGGGATACCGGAGGCGACGAGGCAGCCCTGCACGAGGTTCGCTTCCAGCGGGATCAGGTAGCGCGCCACCTCCACCAGGTCGCGGCCCGGCAGGCGTGCCAGTTCGGGGACGCCGGTCAGCAGTCCGTCCAACGGTTCGTTCGATGCATGCATGACGAGCTCCTTTCAGGCCAGCGCGGACAACAGGTACAGCACGACGCCGATCAATCCGCCCACGATGGTGCCGTTGATGCGGATGTATTGCAAGTCCTTGCCGATGTTGATTTCGACCTGGTGCGACATCTCGCCACTATCCCAGTGTTTCACCGTGTCGGCGATGTGGCGCGTCAGGAAGCCAGCGAATTCCGGCGCGGCGCCGCGCGCCGCCAGTTCCAGGTTCTCGTTCAGCGCCGTGCGCAGCACGGGATCCTCGGCGAGCGTCCTGCCGATCCACGCGCCCGTCGCGACGATCCGGCGCCGCAGCACCGAGTCCTCCTTGTGCAGGTCGGCCTTGATCCAGCCTTTCAGGTCGCCCCACAGCGAACCGATGTAGCCGTTCACGGTGGCGTCGCCGATCAGGTGGCGCTTGATGTCCTCGCCCTTTTCGATGAAGGCCGGGTCGGTCTTCATCCGTTCGATGAAATCGTGCGTGAAGACGTCGAAGCGGCGCCGCAGCGGGTGCCCGGGGTCTTCGCTCACGCGCTTGAGGATGCCGGCCGCGAGCCGCACGGAGATGTCCGCGCCCTTGCGGCCGATGAGTTCCGACGGCAGCATCTTTTCCATGAACGCGTACTCGTCGCGCAGCCAGTCGACGATGCCCTGCGCGATGAAATCCTGCGTCTCCGGGTTCGCCAGCAGGTTCGCCAGTTGATCGATCCCCTCGTCGAGGATCTGCTGGTGGCGGCCGTCGCGCGTCAGGCTTTCCAGGATCGTGCCCGCCGTCTGCGACAGGTCGACGCTCTTGACCACACCGTGCACCGCACGGCGGATGAAATCCTGCACGGCCGCGTCCTCGATGACGTCGAGCGCGAAGCCGGCCACGCGCACGAGCGTGTCGCCCAGGCGTTCCGTGTTCTCCGGCTTCGTCAGCCAGTCCGCGACCTTCTGCGCCGGGTCGTGGCGCTGGATCAGGCGCACGATCGAATCCGTGTCGAGGAATTTGTCGCGCACGAACGCGGCGAGATTATCCGCGATGCGCTCCTTGTTGGCGGGGATGATCTCCGTGTGGCGCGACACGAACGGGATCGGGATCCGCTTGAACAGCGCGACGACGGCGAACCAGTCGGCCAGCGCGCCGACCATCGCGGCTTCCGCGAACGACTTCAGCAGCCCAATCCACCAGTTGCCGGGCCAGCGGGCGGACAGCAGAAGGGCGACGACGAACAGCACGGCGGCGCCGATGAAAAAGCCCAGCGCCAGGCGCTTGGACTGCCGAAGTTCCAGTTCCTTGTCAGGCTCGAGTTCTTTGGAAGGCAAAGTGTCCATGCCGCCATCGTAGCCCAGCCTAGACGATATTGTCGCGCCGCAGCGTGGCGATGGCGTCTTCCGTCCAGCCCCAGTCGGCCAGGATGGCGGCCCCGTCCTGCCCCGGCGCGGCCACCATCCCGGCCTGGCCCGGCGTGCGCGAAAAGCGCGGCGCGGGCGCCGGCTGGGTGACGCCGTCGACATCGACGAAGGTCTTGCGCGCGGCGTTGTGCGGGTGGCGCGGCGCCTCGTCCATGTCGAGCACGGGCGCGAAGCACACGTCCGTCCCCTCCAGCAACGCGCACCACGCGCCGCGCGGGCGCGTGGCGAACAGCGCCGCGAACCGCTCCTTCAGCGCCGGCCAGTCGTCCCGGTCCCATTGCCGCGCGAATGCCGGATCCGACGCGCCCGTCAACGCCAGCAGCCGCGCGTAGAACTGCGGCTCGATGGCGCCCACCGCAATGAACTTCCCGTCCGCGCAGGCATACGTGGCGTAGAACGGTGCGCCGCCGTCGATGAAATTCGCGCCGCGCGCGGCCGACCACGAGCCGTGCGCGCGCAGGCCGTACATCATGGAGCCCAGCAGCGCGGCGCCGTCCGTCATCGCGGCATCGACGACCTGGCCGCGACCCGATATCCGCGCTTCCAGCATGGCGCAGACGACGCCGAACGCCAGCATCATGCCGCCGCCGCCGAAGTCGCCGACGAGGTTCAATGGTGGAGACGGCGGCCGGTCGGCGTCTCCCATCGCATGCAGCATGCCGGACAGCGCCACGTAGTTCAGGTCATGCCCGGCCGCCGGCGCCAGCGGGCCGGTCTGCCCCCAGCCGGTGACGCGGCCGTACACGAGCCGGGGATTGCGCTCCATGCACAAGTCGGGACCGAGACCCAGTCTCTCCATCACGCCGGGCCGGAAGCCTTCGACGAGCGCATCGGCCTTCGTCACGAGGTCGAGCAGCAGCTGGCGCGCACGCGGGTGCTTGACGTCCAGCGCCAGCGAACGGCGGCCGCGCGCCATCACGTCGTATTTCGTGCCGAGCGTCGGATACGGATTCGGCGCCAAAGGATCCGGCTTGCGGTCGATGCGGATCACATCCGCGCCCATGTCGGCCAGCATCATGGCGGCGAACGGGCAAGGGCCGATGCCGACCATTTCGATCACGCGCAGCCCCGTCAAAGGTCCATGAGGTCGTTTGGCCATCACAGCGAGCGGGCGATGATTTCTTTCATGATCTCGTTCGCCCCGCCATAGATGCGCTGCACGCGCGCGTCCAGGTACATCTGCGTGATGGGGTAGTCGAGCATGTAGCCGTAGCCGCCGAACAGCTGCAGGCAACGGTCGACGATCTTGCACTGCAGGTCCGTGATCCAGTACTTGGCCATCGACGCGCGCACCGTGTCCATGCGGCCGGCGACGAGGTCGTCGACGCAGCGGTCGATGAACACGCGTGCCACCGTGGCCTCGGTCTTGCACTCGGCGAGCACGAAGCGCGTGTTCTGCATGTCGATGAGCGCCTGGCCGAACGCGCGGCGCTGGCGCGCGTGCGTGATCGTCAGGTCCAGCGCGCGCTCGATGCACGCCACGCCCGCCACGCCGACGATCGTGCGCTCGTACGGCAGCTCCGTCATCAGCTGGGCGAAGCCGCGCCCTTCCTCGCCGCCGAGCACGTTCTGCAGCGGGACGATGGCATCGTCGAAGAACAGCTCGCACGTGTCCTGGCCCTTCTGCCCCATCTTCTCCAGGATGCGGCCGACGCGGAATCCCGGATTGTTTGCCGTCTCCAGCAGCATCAGCGAGATGCCCTTCGCGCCCGCGGCCGGGTCGGTCCTGGCGACGACGAGGACCAGGTCGGCGAGATAGCCGTTCGAGATGAACGTCTTGGAGCCGTTCAGGCGGTAGCCCAGGTCCGATCGCACGGCCGTCGTGCGGATGCCTTTCAGGTCGGACCCGGCGCCCGGTTCGGACATCGCGATCGCGGCGATGATGTCCCCGGTCGCGAGGCGCGGCAGGTATCTGTATTTCTGTTCTTCCGTCCCGTGGTTCAGCAGGTAGTGCGCGACGATCGCGTGCACGTGCAGGCCGAACGCGGTGTCGCCGGCCAGCGCCAGCTCCTCGAACACCACGGCCTGGTGGGCGAACGTGCCGCCCGAGCCGCCGAAGTCGTCGGGCACGTCCGCGAGCAGCAGACCGAGTTCGCCGGCCTTTCTCCACAGCGCGCGGTCGACGTGCTGCTGCTCGCGCCAGCGCTGCTGGTGCGGCACGACCTCCGCGGCCACGAAACGGCGCACGGCGGCGCGGAAGGTGTCGAGTTCCGTCGTCATCGCCCGCCCCTCACACCTGATACAGCGTAACGACGCAGGCCCCGCCGAGCCCCAGGTTGTGCTGCAGCGCCGTGCGCGCACCCTCGACCTGGCGCGCGCCAGCCGTGCCGCGCAACTGGTGCGTCAGCTCGAAGCATTGGGCAAGGCCCGTCGCACCGAGCGGATGCCCCTTGGACAGCAGGCCGCCGGACGGATTCGTGACGACCTTGCCGCCATACGTGTTGTCGCCGTCGCGGATGAATTTATCGGCGCCGCCTTCCGGGCACAGGCCGAGCGCCTCGTACGTGATCAACTCGTTGTGGGCGAAGCAGTCGTGCAGCTCGACGACGTCCAGGTCGTCCGGTGCGATGCCCGCCTGCGCGTAGACCTTCTGCGCCGCTTCCCGGCTCATGTCGTAGCCGACGAGGCGCATCATGTCGTTCGAATCGAACGTGCCGGGACGGTCCGTCGTCATCGCCTGCGCGGCGATGTGGACGTCGGCGCGCAGGCCCCGCTTCTTCGCAAAGTCTTCGGACACCAGCACGGCCGCCGCGGCGCCGCACGTGGGCGGACAGGCCATCAGGCGCGTCATCACGCCGGGCCAGATCGCCGGCGCGTCGAGCACGTCCTGCATGCTGACCTCCTTGCGGAACAGCGCCAGCGGATTGTTCGCCGCATGGCGGCTGGCCTTGGCGCGGATGCGCGCGAACGCCTCCAGCGGCGTGCCGTATTTGTCCATGTGCGCGAGGCCGGCGCCGCCGAAGTAGCGCAGCGCGAGCGGGATCTCGGGCTTGCCGACGAGGCGGTCGGTGACGGCGTCGAAATCGTCGAACGGCGCGGGCCGGTCGGTGAACACGGACGCCAGCGCGCCGGGGCTCATCTGCTCGAAGCCCAGCACGAGCACGCAGTCGGCCGCCCCGCCCTGCACGGCCTGGCGCGCGAGGTACAAGGCCGTGGAGCCGGTCGAGCAGTTGTTGTTGACGTTGACGATCGGGATACCCGTCATGCCCACGCCGTACAGCGCCTTCTGGCCGCAGGTGGAATCGCCGTAGACGTAGCCGGCATAGGCCTGCTCGACGTCCTCCCAGCCGATGCCCGCATCCTCCAACGCGGCGCGCGCGGCCAGGGCTCCCATCTCGTGGTACGGGGCGCTCGCCCCCGGTTTGGCGAACGGGATCATCCCCACGCCGGTCACATGGACTTTGCGGCTCATCGTCGTCTCCTGTTTATTAGGTCAACCGACCTATCCGACGGATTATAGGTCAGCCGACCTTCTTCTCAAAGCATGCCGTGCGATAATGCCGGGCATGAAAGCAACGATCGACCAGACCCTGCGCAACAAACCGTCCCTCACGACCGAAAAAGGGTGGGAGCGCGTGCACGCGATCCTGCAGGCCGCGCGCCGGCTGCTCGCGGAGGATGGCTATGCCGGACTGTCGATGCGCAAGGTGGCGGCCGAGGCGGGCATGACCCTGTCGAACGTCCAGCACTATTACAACAGCAAGGACGTCCTGCTGGAGGCGGCCCTGCTGTCCACGATGGACGAGTTCCAGGCCAAGATGGACCGCATCTCGGCGGAGATGCGCGACCGCCCGCGCCTGGACCAGTTCCTGTCGACGACCGACATGTTCCTGGAAGAGATCACGGACCCGGTCACGCACGCGCTGTTCTTCGAGATCTGGGCACTGGCGTCGCGCAACGCGTTCGCGTCGAGCCTGATGGACCGCATGCTGGGGCGCGAGCGCAAGACCGTCTACAACCTGATCCGCGGGCTGAATCCCGCGATCTCCGACGACGAGTACATGCAGCGTGCGATCCTGATGGTGGCGCAGATCGAGGGGTTGATGCTGTTCCGCCTCGATCGCGAATCGCGGCGCGAACAGTTCATGGCCGTGCGGGCCGCGGTGCGCAAGGCGTTGCTGAATCTCGCCACGGTGCCGTAAGCGTCCTTCATTCGTCGTGTCGCGTATACTGGCCCGGTTCAACATATAAGGAGCCCGGATGCAGCACGACATCAGCCTGATCACTACCATCGCCGCCGCCCTCGGTCTCGGCCTGCTGTTCGGCATGCTGGCCGTGCGCCTGCGCCTGCCGGCCCTGGTCGGGTATCTGGCTGCCGGCGTCATCATCGGCCCCGCCACGCCCGGCTTCGTCGCCGACGTGCATCTCGCGTCGCAGCTGGCCGAGATCGGCGTGATGCTGCTGATGTTCGGCGTCGGGCTGCATTTTTCGCTGGACGACCTGCTCGAAGTGAAAGGCATCGCCCTGCCCGGCGCCATCCTGCAGATCGCGGTGGCGACCCTGCTCGGCATCGGCCTCACGCACCTGTGGGGCTGGGATCTCGGGGCCGGCCTCGTGTTCGGCCTCGCGCTGTCGGTCGCGAGCACCGTGGTACTGCTGCGCGCGCTGGAAGACCGGGGTGAACTCGATTCCTTCAACGGCCGCATCGCGGTCGGCTGGCTCGTCGTGGAAGACCTCGTGACGGTGCTCGTGCTCGTGCTGCTGCCCGCGCTCGCCGGCCCGCTGGGCGGCAAGGGCGAAGGCGGCTCGCTGTGGCTCTCGCTCGGCAAGACGCTGCTGCAAGTGGGCGCGTTCATCGCGTTCATGCTGCTCGTGGGCCGCAAGCTGTTCCCGTGGTTCCTGTGGCGCGTGGCGAAGACCGGCTCGCGCGAGCTGTTTACCCTGGCCGTGATCGCGGCGGCCGTCGGCATCGCCTACGGGTCGTCGCACCTGTTCGGCGTGTCGTTCGCGCTGGGCGCCTTCTTCGCCGGCATGGTGCTGCGCGAATCGGAGCTGAGCCACCGCGCGGCGGAAGAGACGCTGCCGCTGCGCGACGCATTCTCCGTGCTGTTCTTCGTCTCCGTCGGCATGCTGTTCGACCCGCGCGTACTCGTGGAGAGCCCACTGGAAGTGCTGGGCGTCGTCGCCATCATCCTGGTCGGCAAATCGCTCGCCGCGTTCTTCCTCGTGCTGGCGCTGCGCTATCCGCTCAACACGGCGATCACGGTCTCGGCCAGCCTCGCGCAGATCGGCGAATTCTCGTTCATCCTGGCCGCCCTCGGCATCTCGCTCGGCCTGCTGCCGGAGATGGGCCAGAACCTGATCCTCGCGGGCGCCATCATCTCGATCGCCGTGAACCCGCTGATGTTCAAGCTGGTCGGCCCGCTGCAGAACTGGGTGCTGGCGAAATCCGACCACGCGCGCAAGATGGCGCGCTCGCCCGACCCGCTGGCCGAGCTGCCGATGACGGTCACGCACGAGCGCCTGACGGGCCAGGTCGTGCTGGTCGGCTACGGCCGCGTGGGCAAGCGCATCGCGCAAGAGCTGGACCGCGAGGGCATCCACTACGTCGTCGCGGAACAGAACCGCGACATCGTCGACCAGCTGCGCAAGCGCGACCAGCCTGCCGTGGCGGGCAACGCGGCGGAACCGGCGGTGCTGATCCAGGCCCACATCGCGCGCGCTTCGATGCTCGTGATCGCGACGCCGGACACCTTCCACGTGCGCGCGATGGTCGAAACGGCCAAGGCGCTGAATCCCGAGATCCGCTGCGTGGTCCGCACGCACAACGAGGAAGAGGCGCGCCTGCTGCGCGAAGAGACGGGCGGCACGGTGCTCGTCGGCGAACACGAACTGGCGCGCAGCATGACGCGACACGTGCTGGATGGGTTAGCGCTCGCGCAGGCGCACTGATTCCGCGGCCACGAGGACGACTGCGCAGACCATCGTGCTGCGCTCCATGATGCCGGCAGCCAGCAGCGCGACGGTCAAGCCCGAGCACCGCCTGACACAATGCGCTCCCAGGCACGCGCCGTGCCGCAACGCCGCGGCGCAGACGGGCGGACCAGGCAGCCCCGGATGCAGC
>NZ_JBKYMO010000194.1:0-10311 GCF_047302915.1 Massilia sp. CT11-108
TTTCGCGGTCATCTTCACCCGGGCGTCTCACGCCTTTTTTTATTTATTCACAAAAGGGGTGGCGCCAACCCCGAAGTTTGCTACAGTTGACATCTCATCAATGCCAACGACTTTGCCATGACCGACCTCGTACTCGCCATCGTCCACCACCTGATCGTATTCGGCATCGCGTCCGCCCTGGCCGCCGAACTGGCGCTGATGCGGCCCGCCGCGATGTCGCCGCAGACCGTGCGCCTGCTGGGGCGCTTCGACGCGGCGTATGGCGTGATGGCGCTGGCGATCCTGATCGTCGGCTTCCTGCGCGTGGCGTATGGCGCGAAGGGCGCCGCGTTCTACATGCACAACCCGATGTTCTGGGCCAAGATCGCGGCCTTCGCCGCCGTGGGCCTCATCTCGATCAAGCCCACGTTGCGCATCCTCGCCTGGCAAAAACGGGCGAAGGCGGATGCGGCGTTCGTGCCGGCGCTGGACGAAGTCACTGCGCTGCGCCGGACGATGCTGCTGGAGATCCACGTGTTCGCCCTGATCCCGATCTTCGCGGCGATGATGGCGCGCGGCGTCGGGTACTGATTCTCAGGCGGCTGCCGCGCCGGCGGGCAGCATGCGCACCGACGCCATGTCGCCCACCAGCCGGCCGATGAACCAGCCGTTGAAGACGCCGAACAGGCCGCACACGATGCAGGCGAACAGGGTGTCCTGACGCAGCTGCGGCGCGACGGCCAGCGTCACCGACGCCACGTACTTCGTGAAGAACACGGCCATCATCATGACGAGCGGCAGGCGGCTGCCGCGCACGCGCACATGGCCCGGCACCGTGCTCGCCGCGATGCGCTCCGAACCCGCCCGCCCCGCCGCCAGCGCCATGCCGGCGGCAGCCGCCGCCCACGCGGCCAGCGCCCATCCACCGAGACCGAATTTCGTGCCGATGTCCTGCAGCGACAGCAGCAGCATCACGGCCGGGATCATGACGAGCTTGCGGACTTCCACGTCGCGGTCGCGCATGGCGGCCATGCCGCGGTAGACGAGGAAGGCGAGGATCGCCCAGACGTACAGCGGGGTGTGGGTCAGGATCTGGATCAGCATGGTTGGCTCCATCAAGTGCGTTAAGTTGACGCCACTGTGCCAGCGCCCCCGCGTGCCCGTGCGCCCATGCGACGACATGTTGCGATCGCGGCGCGAAATGCGGCTGGGCGGCGCGAAATGCAGCGTCTTTACACAGCTTTACGGTGGTTGACCGCGCTTAACGTTTCCCCATCCGACAATGCGCCTTCCGTAACCCAGGGGGACACATGGATCATTCACACCACAGCCTTGCCGAAGACCTCGAGCGCATGCTCGCCACCCAGACCAGCCGGCGCCAGTCGCTGCGCTGGCTGTTCGCGTCCGCCGCTGCCATGCCGCTCGCGAGTTGCAGTGGCGGCGGCGGTTCGTCCGGCGATATCGTGGCGTCATCGACGACGTCGACGGGCAGCACCACCACCACCACCGGCACCTGTTCCGTCATTCCGGAGGAGACGGGCGGCCCGTACCCGGGCGACGGCACCAACGGCAACGGCAACGGCATCGCGAACGCGCTGGCGCTGTCCGGCATCGTGCGCAGCGACATCCGCACGAGCGTTTCTCCCGGCAGCAAGACGGCGGCCGGCATCCCGACGACCCTGAAACTGCAGATCGTGAACGTGGGCGCGAGCTGCGCCAGCGCGGCCGGCGCTGCGGTCTACCTGTGGCACTGCGACCGCGACGGCAATTACTCGATGTACGCGAGCGGCCTGACGAGCGAGAACTACCTGCGCGGCGTGCAGGAGGCGGACAGCACGGGCACCGTGACGTTCACGACGATCTTCCCGGGCTGCTACTCGGGCCGCATGCCGCACATCCACTTCGAGGTCTACCCGAGTCTCGCGAAGGCGACGAGCGCCGCCAATCGCGTCAAGACTTCGCAGTTCACGTTCCCGATGGCGACCCTGAACGAAGCCTATGCGACGACGGCATACAGCACCAGCTCGCGCAACCTGGCCTCGATGAGCTATGCGACGGACAACGTGTTCAGCGACGGCACGTCGCTGCAGATGGCGTCCGTGAGCGGGGATCCGGTGAACGGATATGTGGTTACGCTGACGATAGGTGTGTCATTGTGAATGGTAAAGTGAACATAAAAATGTCTTAGGGAATCCTTACGATGTGATATTCTCACTCTTGTGATTCGCTTACAGCGTTTTAAGAGAGGGTGAGATGACATTATCGGTGAAGGTAATTTCGGACAAAGTTTCGGACCACATGCGGCGCGAGGCGCTCGATGTCCTGACCATGCGCTGGCCCAGGTTCTACACGTTCTGCGAGCGCGACCGGATCAAGGAGAGTTTCATCGACGCGCTGGCGGCGCAGCTGAAAACGGAGAGCATCCTGCTGGTGCAGGGGCACGCCGTCGTCGCCTTCGTGAAAGACTTCGACTTTTCTCCCATGCGCTGATCGGCATCGGCGATGACGTTTTCGCACATCGAACAATGCACCCTGCGGCCACGATCCTCCATAGCCTTGGATGCGACGTCACGGTTGTCCCGATTTCAACCCACCATCAGGAGAACACCTGACCATGAGCGCCGGCTACCGATTGGCACGATCCGCTTTTCACCGCTTTGTCGCCGAAGACGAGAAGGTTTCCATCAAAATGCTGCGTGAGCTCGACGCTGCGGACCACGCCCACGCGTCGCTGGTCGAAGCCTTCATCCGGCTCAAGCATGACCGGAAGTTCAAGGATCCGGGCGCGATCCTGGCCGCGTTCAGGAAAGCCGGCGAACTGGGTGTCCCCTACGGACACTTTTACGCCGGGCTGTGTTATGCGAACGGATACGGCACACGGAAAAACCGCAGGACGGCCGAGCGGCGCTATCGCGACGGGGCCGGCCACGGATGTATCAGCGCCCTGTTCGCGCTGGGGAAAATGTACCGCCGGGGAGAAGGCGTTGTGCCGGACATCCCGCTGGCGCTGCAATTCTTCGAACGCGCGGGCACGGCGCGGGTCCCTTATCCCGGTCCCGACGCCAGGGGGCGGTGCGACACGATCCTGGATCACGTGCATACCCACGAGAGGGACGTCAAGCTGCTCGCCATGGAGCAACTGGGCGAGTTGTACCGGGACGAATCGTTTGGCGTTCCTCAGGATATCGCGAAGGCGCGGCACTGGTTTCGTCAGGCCGCGGACGCGGGGTCGGCGGACGCGAGACGTCATCTCCGGAACTTGCCGCCCGCGCCGCCGCCGCGCAAAACGGTCGTCCCCCGCCCGCAACCCCTGCCGATCCGTGACGAAGGCGTCAAGCTGAACGACATGGACAGTGCCGAGGCCTACCTGCTGGGGCAGATGCATGCCGGCGCTCCGCACCCGGATTACAAGCTGGCTGCGCGCCATTTTCACATTGCCGAGCAACTGGGGCACCGGGAAGCGAAGCGCGAGCTGGAGGCGATCAAGGCGGCCGTCGGCGAGCGGGCGTACGGCCTGTTTTTCGCCGGCTGGAACGCGACTTTCCGGCCTTGAGGAAGCGGGTTCTCAAGGTGCCACGACTTGCCGATAGCGCCGCGGCGACGTGCCCGTCGCGGCCCGGAAGCGATGGCCGAAATGCGACAGGTCCGCATAGCCGCACAGGTCGGCGACCTGCTGCAAGGGCAGGGCGGTGGTCTTCAACAGCGTGCGGGCCTGCTCGAGGCGGCGCTGGGCGATCCAGGCCGACGGCGGCATGCCGAACGAGACGCGGAACATGCGCGCCAGATGAAACTCCGACAGGCAGGCCACCTGCGCGAGCGTGCCGAGCGTGATGGGTTGCGTCAGGTTCGCGTCGATGTAGTCGGCCAGCCTGCGGCGCAGCAGCGGCGCGAGGCCGCCCTTGAGCCGCAGTTCGCGCCGCGGCACGCCTTGTGAGCGCAGCAGTTCGCTCAGCGTGTCGTGGGTGATCTCGTTGGCGCGCAGCAGATTGTCGGTGTCTACCCACGGCGTCGCGATCAGCGACTGGCACAGGCGCAGCAGGGCGGGGCTTTCGAAATACGTGCGGTCGGCGAGCGTGATCTCGCGCGGTTCGCGGTCCAGCTCCACCACGGCGCGGCGCGTGAAATGCGCCGGCATGAAGTACACGTGCAGCAGGCGCAGATGGTCGCGCACCACCCATTCCGATTCGTGGTCGTCCGGCAGCGTGCACAGGCGCAGCGGCGCGCCGTACTGCCTGTGCATGCCACTGCGTTCCGTGCGGTAGCCGCCGCCCAGGTAGCAGGAGAGGGTGTGGTGGCCGGGCCGGTCGTACACGGTCAGCGCTTCACGGGTGTCCCGCTGCCAGATCGCCGCGGCCATGCCGTCGCCCAGCCACACGAAGCGTTCGAGCGTGGCGTCGGTGCCGCACATGGTGTCGAAGACGGCGTGCGAGATGGGAGCGGGACGGGAGTGCATGCGAAAAAGTCTAGCATTCTTCCGCAACCCGTACCGACAGGGCGTCGGAAAAGCGCAAGACCAGACAAGTCGGCGCCGGTGGCCGCGCGCATCATGGCAGCATGAATATCTTCCTTTACCTGCTCACCGTCGTCATCTGGGGCACCACCTGGATCGCGATCAAGTTCCAGCTCGGCGTCGTCCCGGCCCCGGTGTCGATCGCCTACCGTTTCTGGATCGCCGCCGCCGTGCTGTTCCTGTTCCTGCTCGCCACGCGCCGGCAAGCGTGGCCGCCGCGCCAGGCGTGGCGTTATCTGCTCGCGCAGGGTATCGCCCTGTTCTGCTGCAATTTCCTGTGCTTTTATTACGCCAGCCAGTGGGTGCCCAGCGGCCTCGTGGCCGTGGTCTTTTCGACGGCGCCGATCTGGAACGCGGTCAACCTGCGCCTGTTCATGGGGCGTCCGATCCGGCGCCAGGTGCTGGTCGGTTCCTTGCTCGGCTTGTGCGGCATCGCGCTGCTGTTCCTGCCGCAGATGCAGGGGCACTGGAACGACCACGGCATGTTGCTGGGCCTGGGCCTGTCGCTGCTGGGCACCGTGTGCTTTTCGACGGGGAACCTGCTGTCGAGCCGGATGCAGGCGCTCGGCCTGACGCCGCTGCTGACCAATACCTGGGCCATGCTGATCGGCTCGACCATCGTCGGCGGCGGCGCATGGTTGCTGGGCATGCCGTTCACGCTGGATGCCAGCCCGCGCTACCTCGGCGCGCTGTTCTACCTCGCCGTCCCCGGTTCCGTCATCGCATTCACGGCGTACCTGGTGCTGGTCGGCCGCATCGGGCCGGACCGCGCGGCCTACTCGACGGTGCTGTTTCCCGTCGTCGCGTTGAGCGTGTCGACCGTGCTCGAGGGCTATCACTGGACGTTGCCGGCCTTCGGCGGCGTCGCGCTGGTCCTCGGCGGTAACCTGCTGGCCTTCAGGAAGCCGGCTGCCACTGCGGCGCCAGGGATCAGGAACGTTTCAACTTGCCGATGACGCTCGCCACCTTGGTGGTGATGACGTCGACCGCGGGGTCGTTCGCGCCGTGGGGGAGGATGACGTCGGCGTAGCGCTTGGTCGGCTCGATGAACTGCTTGTGCATCGGGCGGACCGTTTCCAGGTACTGGTTGACGATGCTGTCCATCGTGCGGCCGCGTTCGGCGATATCGCGCTGCATGCGGCGGATGAAGCGGACGTCGGCCGCGGTGTCGACGAAGATCTTCAGGGACATCATGTCGCGCAGGTCCGCGTCGTACAAGGCGAACAGGCCCTCGATCACGATGACCGGGGCCGGTTTCACGGAGATGGTTTTCGTGGAGCGGTTGTCGATCGTGAAGTCGTACTCGGGCATTTCGATCGATTCGCCGTTGCGCAGCGCCTGCACGTGCTGGACCAGCAGCGGCCAGTCGAACGCGTGCGGGTGATCATAATTCTGCTTGCGGCGGACTTCCGGGGTGAGGTCGGACTGATCGCGGTAGTAATCGTCCTGCATCACGACCGAGACCATCTCGGTGCCGAACGACGCCAGCACCTGCTGGGTCACCGTCGACTTGCCGCTGCCGCTGCCGCCGGCGACGCCAATGACGAACGGCTGGAAAGGAATCTGGTTCATCCCTGCATGATACCCGGACTGACAGGGCCGGTGCGACCGGCTTCCCTCATCATCTTCCGCACCAAGTCATCATTGTATTGACGATGACTCATTTCTGTTGCAACGTCGCAACCGTTACGAAATGATCTGTCGGGAAATTGTACTCTTGGTAGAAATCGCTCGACCGTTAAACGAATCTCGTGGATGATTAACATTATGTAGGAATGATCCTACGTTGAATAAATGTTAAGCATACGCAGTGAATCACGCACTGCAAGCGAGGTAAAAATGGCGAATTTCCAAAGTACGTCGACGGCCGGTTCCGACCTCGTCAGGCGGCCGAGCTGGGTCGTACCGGCCCGTGGAAGCTGGCAGGGCGTTGCCGCTTGCGCGATCGTGCTTGCCGAGGACACGGGACGCGTGCTCGTCAAGCAATGTATCCCTGCGGATGGTGCGGGCCCCGAGTGGGGTACCTGGACGGCGGACGTCCCGGCCGGGCAGTCGCCGTTGCAGGTCGCGATCAACACGATCGCCGAGCGCTGCGCGTATGAAGGCGATCTCGCGTTGAGCCGCCTGACGCCGTTTTCCGATGCGCGCTTCTTCGTGCAGCACAACTACGTGGCTGTCGTACCGCAGGAGTTCGAACCGCGCATGGGCGATGGATGCCTGGGGTATCAATGGCGCGAGCTGGACCGGCTGCCCCAGCCGTTGTCGCCGGCGCTGGCCCATTTGCTCGACAGGTCGAGCAGCGACGTGCGCGCCATGGCCAATCTGTACAAGGGCATCCACGGTCTGGCAGGCACGTTCGACCCGCTGCGGTTCGAGGACTGAGGAATTCGCTTTCCGGTGCAATCAGTGCCTTGCGTCCAGGCTCTGCTTGTACCGACGGTACGTTCCAGTAACCTGGGAGGCGACCAGTAGCACGCCGACCAGCAGGAACGCGTATTTCAATTGCCACGGGATCGCGGTCGGCAAGACCTTGTCGAACAGCAGGAAGATGGCGAAACATGCGGACGAGGCGGCGTCGATCCAGCGTCGCGACAGAAGGGCTAGAAGCGCCGACAGTGCCAGGCATACCATCGGCCAGTCGTTCCAGTGCATTTCATTTCCATTCACGTTTGTTTTTATGCGGTGGCATTTCCAACCCTGCGCAAGGCATCAGTGGGGAATCCGGACGGCGCGGACGTCAGCGGTCGATGGCAGCGGCAAGCCGGTTCGCGCGTTGCGCCGACTGCGCATCCGCCGCCGGGAATTGCAGCGCGAACGACAAGACCTGCGGCGGCTTGTCGTCCGGCGTGACGTGGACTTCGTAATACACGGGCTTGCCGTCGCCGGCGGTGGAGGCGTAGCGGAACTGGACGGACTTCTGGAAGCCGAACAGGACGTTTTTACGCGGCGGCACCTGCAGGCGGATGATTTTTCCTTCCAGCGGCCGGGGCGCCGGCTGCATCGTCGAAAATCCGCCGACGGTGTCATCGATCCGCTTCAGCGTGTGCGCGGTCGCCGCGGTATCCCGCGTTGCTTCCGGCGCGAACAGGGCGGCAGCCTCCTGGAAGCGCTGGTGCTGGAGTGCGGCGACGAACCTGGCGGCCGCCGCGGCGCGGCTCGCGTCGTCGTACGCGCTTGCGTGGGCTACCAGAGACGTGCAGAGCGCGAGGGCGCCGAAGGCAGCTGAACGGAATCGCATGGTCGATGGGGGTGTCGTTGACGAGCTTGCAGGATACGCGTTTTCACTCGCAACAATTCCTCGGAATCTCACCGGCATGCCGTGACTCAGTCCCCCAGCACCGTCACGACGACCTTGCGCCGATGCTCCGCCACCCGATGCTCCCACAAATACATCCCCTGCCACGTCCCGAGCATCAGCCGCCCGTCGCCGACGGGCACCGTCACGAACGTGGACGTCAGCATCGTGCGCGCATGCGCCGCCATGTCGTCCGGTCCTTCCGTATCGTGGTGGTACGCGGGATCACCGTCCGGCACCAGGCGCCGGATGATGGTCTCCAGGTCGTGGCGCACGTCCGGGTCGGCGTTTTCCGTGATCAGGAGTGAACAGCTCGTGTGCTGCACGAACACGTGCGCGAGGCCGCAGCGGATGCCCGAGCGGGTGACGACGTCGGCGACGGCCGCGGTGATGTCGCGGCTGCCGCGGCCGAACGTGTTGAATTCGAGGGTGGACTGGTAGGACATGGTCGCTCCTTGCAGATCCGACCATGCTACACGATCGTTCAGGGTTCGGCCGAGAACGACGCATGCGACGGGAAGCGCACCGTCATCCATTCGCGCGACAGGCGCAGCGTGTCGACCACTTCGGCCGGCAGGGTGTCGAGGATCGCGGGGTCGTCGCTGGGCGTGTCGGCCAGCAGGCTGGCCAGGTGGATGATGCCGCCCAGCTGGCAGAACGGGTGCCCCGCCATCGGGTCGGACGAGTTCTCCAGCGCGCGCACGATCTTGTCGGGGAAGTTCCAGCGCCGGCCCAGTTCCGCCGTAATCTCGCCTTCCGACAGGCCCAGCAGGCGCTGCTCGCGTTCCCAGCGGCCGCCCGGCAGGTGCGGCAACTGCTCGATCTCGGCGAAGGCCGTCGGGTCCACCTGGTAGATCAGCAGTTCGCCCAGGCGCAGCATCATGCCGGCCAGCCAGGCTTCGCTGCCGTCCAGGCCGATGCCGCCCGCGAGCCATTTCGCGTAGCCGGCGCAAGCCATGCTGCTTTTCCAGAACTCGTCGGAATCCAGGCCGGGCAGGGCGGGAAAGGCGTCGGAGAAGCACGTGGCCAGCGCCAGCGTGCGGATGTGGGCCATGCCCGCGAGGGAGATCGCGTCGTCGAGCGAGCCGACGTTGCGGCGCGAACCGAAGCGGGCGCTGTTCGCCAGGCGCATCAGCTTGGCCGTCAGGGCCGGGTCGCGCGCGATGATCGTCGCGACCTTCCTGGCGGATGCGTCGTCGTCGTCGAGGGTTTCGATCAGGGCATGGGCCACTGCGGAGATCGTGGGCAGTTTGACGTCGTCAAACAATGTCGTGAGGCGGATCATGGGCATCTTTCGTCATCCAGCGTCGTCGGTCCGACGCGACCGATTCAGTGTACGCCGCGCTGTTGTTGCCCCATCGAATTATTTCGTCTTGACGGGCAATCTGTTGCTGATGCGCCTGCTCAGAACATCAACCTTGAATTTGTAACAAAGAAAAACAAATGTAAAGGCAATCCAGGCATGTACATGGGGTATGGTTGCAGGTTCTTCTAATAACGCGAGACACCATGAACCTGAAGCCTGCCCTTGCCTGCACCGCCATCCTTGTCGCCGTCCTGAGCCTTGCCGGTTGCGGCGGCGGTGGCGGCGGGTCGTCGTCCAGCACCGTCGTCGTGGCCAATCCGTCCCAGTTCAGCGCGACGGACGTCGTGCTGGGCACCGGTACCGAAGCGACCACCGGCAAGACGGCCACCGTGACCTATACCGGCTGGCTGTACAGCGACACGGCGACGGACCACAAGGGCAGGCAGTTCGACACCGGCACGTACTCGTTCACGCTCGGGGCGAACCAGGCGATCGCCGGCTTCGACCAGGGCGTGACGGGCATGAAGGTGGGCGGCAAGCGCACTTTGCTGGTTCCATCCAGCCTGGGCTACGGGGCAAGCGGGAATGGCGCGATTCCCGCGAATGCCGGGCTCGTGTTCGATGTGGCGCTGACGGCGGTACAGTAAGCGGAGCCGCAGGAGTCACGGTAAGTCAGTGTTTATCACGTCGTCCCCGCGCAGGCGGGGACCCAAGTTTTTAGACGTGCCGCAGCGCTGGCAAAATTGGACCCCCGCCTCCGCGGGGGCGACGTAGTCAAGGGCGCGAGTCCGTCACACCTTCGGCTTCAGGTAGCCGTGCATGCCCAGCCACCGCGCGAACGCATCGAACCATCCGGTGCTGGTGGTCGTCTTCTGGTACATGCCGAAGCCGTGTCCACCCTGTTCGAACAGGTGGAATTCGACGGGCCGCTTGGCCGCGCGCCAGCTGTCGACGAGGCCGAAGCCGCCGTTGCCGAACAGCGGATCGTCCGCCGCCAGCCCGATGAACAGCGGCGGGGCGTCGGCCGGCACCTTGACGGCGGCGAGCGGGCCGTAGATGTCGCCGATGAACGCGGGCTTCGCGTCCTGGCCGTACAGCGTCGTCGCCATCGTCAGCATCGCGCCGGCGGAAAAGCCCAGCATGCCGATGCGGTCCGGGTCCACGTGCCACGTGCCCGCCCGCGCGCGCACGAGCCCCCACAGCGGTTGCACGACGAGCCCC
>NZ_JBKYMO010000195.1:0-10281 GCF_047302915.1 Massilia sp. CT11-108
GTGAGCTACCAGCAATACGACGAACAAATGCGCACCTGGACCATCGTTTACGACGCTGTTCCGTACGACACTCGCGTGAACCTCTACGCTTATTAACTGGCGTGTTCGATCGCCCCCGCGCCCGCGTCGACCGCGCCTGACGCGCCGGTCCCCCGTCAACCCGCGAAGTCCGGGCTTCCCCGGCATTGTGATCTTTCCACTGCGCAATTTTCTTATTGCCGAGCCAGCACCCGGTCCGGCGCGCGCCCGGCCGGACGACCTGCCGAGCCGCGGCCTGGTAAAAAAAGTGTCGCAATTAATCAAAAATATGATCGAAAGGCTGCCGGCCGCTCGATCCGCACCGGGTAACAGGGATGCGATAACGACTGGTTTTCGATTCCTTGCAGATTCAATCCGTCGGTTATCGATCGGGCGTGCTCCGATAAGCCGGATGCGACACTGTGAAATCGATAACATAGAATAACATCACAGATTTTCACATAATGCGGCGTATCGCTTACTGGATAAGTCGGCATTCGCTTTCCAATGCCGTCGGATAACAATCCAGCCTGTTGACTCGCATATTTTGGCTGATGTATAAATATTTGCCGCTTCGAAGTAACACATTACGTTGCGGCTCAATCCTGTTGATATCTTTCTTTATTTTTCAGAAGGAGAAAAAATGGCACGAGTAATGGCCCGTAACACGGCACGCGAACTGACCAGCAACGAAATCGAACACGTGTCCGGTGGCGATGCCAGCTATACGACGATCGTGAGCTACCAGCAATACGACGAACAAATGCGCACCTGGACCATCGTTTACGACGCTGTTCCGTACGACACTCGCGTCTGATTATCGGGCGATCGAACACGCCAGTTAATAAGCGTAGAGGTTCACGCGAGTCATCGCGTGAACCTCCTTCGGACCGGGATTTGGCGGGTCGACATTACTCGCTGTCTTTACGCAAAAATATCTGCATTGTGGAGAATTGGTGAAAGTTCTTATCAAGACCATTGCTGACGACATGCATGCTTTCGCGGTCAAGTGGGCTCTGGAGCAAAAGGGGGTCGAAACCGCTATCTGGTTCACGGACAATTTTCCCGCGCGTACGGAAGCGTCGTTCCATATCGGGCAAACCACCCACCTCGACGTTGTGCTGCGGGCCCAGGACGCCCTCCGCATTGCAGAGTTCGGCACCCTCTGGAATCGCCGGATCTCGCAGCCGGTCATTGCCCCGGACGTCCACCAGGCCGATCGAAAATTCGCGGAACGCGAGGCTGCGGACTTCGTGCAGTCGATGTATTCGTTCGAACACAGCGCCATTTTCGAGGTAAATCCCGGCCGTGCCCGGAGAATCGCCCTGCTGAAACCCGTGCAACTGGTCGAGGCGGGAAAAGTCGGCCTGCGCATTCCGGACACCCTGATAAGCAATTCTCCGAACCAGGTCGCCCGTTTCTTCAAGAAACACAACGGAAACATTATTTTCAAATCGTTTTCGCCCCATATCTGGGTTACCGAAAATGGCGAAGTCTCGAGCCTGACCACGGCACTGGACGAAATCCAGATAAACGATTCCGAAGCCATTTCGATCACGCCCGGTATTTATCAGGAGAAAATCGAAAAACGCCACGAATACCGCATCACGTTCATGGGGGACCGCGCCTTTATCGCAGTCAACCGCAGTTTTGATCCGTCGCTGGTGGACAGCCGCACGAGCAGCACGGCATATGACGGCACCGGCATGGTTTCCGAATCCGTATTGAACCGATGCCGTCAACTCATGAAACGGCTCGGGATTTGTTTCGGCTGTTTCGACATGATCCAGCCCAAAGACGGAAATGAACCGATATTTCTGGAAGTAAACGAAATGGGCCAGTGGCTCGCTTATGAGCGAGATATTGCCGGTTTCGACATGCTGGAAGCATTCGCGAACTTCCTGATCTCGAGGGATCCGCATTTCAACGATTCGGGACACGGAAGGGGATTGCGCTACAGCGATTACCTGGCTTCTCCTGAATTCAACGTGGACCAGGAAGGCATATTGCAGCGCCTGCGCGCGCAAAACGTGACCCACAACGTGATCACCAACGAAGTGAAAGCGCCTGCCCACGCCGAGGCGGCGTGACGGCGTTCCGTGGATCGGACTCTCCCTTAAGAAAGCAGTACCGCTGCCGAAGCGGACGACATCAATGAAGCGAGACATATTCAGACTCGAAGCCATCGAATACCAGTCGGCGTCGTCCCTGGGCACGATCTTCATCGCACGGCCGCTGCGGCTCGACGTCATGTGCGGGGTGCTCTTCGCATTCTTCGTGGGCTTCCTGGTCTTCGTGTACACGGCGTCCTACACATCCAAGGAAACCGTAAAGGGGCTGATATTGCCCAGCAAGGGCGTGGCAAGGATTACCGCCCCCTCCCCCGGCACCGTAACCCGCCTCTACGTGAAGGAGGGCCAGCTCGTCCAGAAGGATGAACTGCTGGGCGAGATACTGATCGACCCTTCGGGCAAAAGCACGGACGTTGCGCAGGCAGGCATCAGCCAGGCTATCGAAGAACGGCTGGCGCTCGCCAAGGACGAGATCGGCAGGCGCAAGCTGACGCAGGACGCCGCGCGCGCCGGACTGTCGGACAAGATCGCAGGCATCGAACAGGAACTCGCCACCCTCGACAAGGAAATCGCCATCCAGAAGGAGAATGTCGAGCTGGCAAAAGGCGGCTTGCGCCGCTTTGACGAGTTACATCAGAAAGGCTTCATCTCCTTCGAAGGAACGAGCAACAAGCGCACGCAATACCAGGAAGCGGCAGCGCGGCTGGAATCCCTGACGCGCGAGCGCATCAGGTTGCTGCGCGATCTCACGGCGGCACGCCATGATCTCGCGGCGCTTCCCATGCGCGACGCGACAGAGCTCAGCGATGCGATCCGAACCGAGCTCCAGGAAAAACAATCGCTGCTGGAAAGCGAAAGAAAACGCGTCATCAAGATCTGGGCGCCTGAAACCGGCAAGGTAACTGGCATTAATTTCCCGGAAGGCCAGTCGGTCGGCATGGGGAAAGTCTTACTGAGCATCGTGCCCGTCGGATCGAAGTACCAGGCACATCTGTTTGTGCCGTCGAAGTCGGCCGCATTCATCCGGCGGGATGCCTTGACCTACCTGCGGCTGGATGCATTCCCCTACCAGAGATTCGGGACACTCAGGTCCAGAGTCGAGACGGTCAGCATGGCGACCATTCTTCCCGACGAGATGACGGAACTGGGCATGCCGGCTGAGCTATCGAATGGCAAGGCGGTGTACCGCGTCGTCGCCGACATCGTCGGGGAGTCCGACAGGATCCCGCTTGAGAATATTCGGCCGGGCATGCAGTTCGAGGCCGACGTGACCATGGACACGCAAAAGATCTATAAATGGCTGCTCTCTCCGATATTCGGCATCCAGAACAAGAACAGGTAATTGGCGATAATGAGCGTGACTGAAAATCCCGAGATTAATTTTGGACTTGCGAAGCGGACGCCCGTCATCAGGCAGACCGAATCGGCCGAGTGCGGACTCGCGTGTCTCGCGATGATTCTGGGTCACTATGGGAATCATTGCGACATGTTCGGACTGCGCAAGAAATTTCCGCTGTCGCTGCAGGGCGCAACCGTCGGTGACCTGATCAGAATCTCCGGTGACCTCGGCCTCAACTCCCGCGCACTGACGCTGGACCTCTGCGATTTCGACAGCCTGAGACTACCGTGCGTCCTGCACTGGAATTTCAAGCATTTTGTCGTGCTGACCAGGATCACCAAAAAAGGGATCGAAATGATCGACCCGGCCTACGGTCGGCGCAAGGTGACGATGGCGGAAGTCGACCGGTCATTTACCGGGGTGGCGCTGGAATTCTGGCCGAACAACGACTTTACCCTGGCCGAGCCCGGCCCGAAGCTTTCATTGCGGCGCCTGATCGGAACCGTGCGCGGGATCGTTCCGGCCGCGGGCCAGATCCTGTTTCTGGCGCTGCTGATCGAAGTCGGGAATCTGGGATCGCCGCTGCTGATGCAATGGATCATGGATTCCGTACTGATCGGCCAGGACTATACATTGCTCGTGGCATTGGCGGCCGGTTCCGGCATCCTCATGCTCCTGCAAAACGTCGTTACCGCATTGCGGGGATGGGCGCTGGTCTATTTCAACGCCAACGTCTCCCTGCAATGGCGATCGAATATCTTCTCGCACCTGCTCAGGCTCCCGATCAGCTATTTCGAACGCCGGGCACTGGGCGACGTCATCTCGAGATTCAGCTCGGTCGATCAGATCCAGCGTGTGGTGAGTACGTCCTTCATCGAAGCCTTCATCGACGGCACGTTCGGCCTCATCACATTCGTCATCATGCTGTTATACAGCCCCATGCTGGCGGCAATCAGTGCCGCAGCCGTCCTGCTGTATGTCGTGATGCGTCTCTTCCTGTTTTCCTATCTGGAACAATCGACGCATGACTTCATCGTGGCGGCGTCAAAACAGGATGGCCACCTGATCGAATCGCTGCGCGGGATCCGCGCCTTGAAGCTCTTTCAACGCGAAGCGAACCGGCGTGCCCAATGGATCAAATACTTTACCGACCAGGTCAACGCGGACGTGAAAGTGCAGCAGATCACGCTCGGATTTCGTCTGGTGAATGGCCTGCTGTTCGGCACCGAAGTCCTGGTGGTGACCGTCGTTGGCGCGCTGATGGTCATGGATCTGCGGTTCACGGCCGGCGCCCTGATCGCTTTCCTGGGCTTCCGAGGACAGTTCTCCGGGCGCATGCTTGGTTTGACGGAAAAAATGTTTGATCTAAAACTCCTCTCCCTGCAATGCGAGCGGCTCGCGGACATCGCGCTGACGGAGAAGGAAAGCGTCCCAACGGAAGAAGCCTTGCTGCCGACGCCCCAGCACGCGTCCACGATCGAACTCAGGAATGTGACGTTTCAATATGCGAAAAATACATTCGCCGTGCTCCGTAACCTGAACCTCACGATCGCGCCGGGCGAATCGATCGCAATCACCGGCGCGTCCGGATGCGGGAAAAGCACACTTCTTCAACTGATCTGCGGCGTGTACCCGCCGACTTATGGGTCGGTCAACATCGATGGCATCGACGTACGCAAGCTCGGCCACGGGTTCCTGCGCGAAAACATCAGCGTCGTCATGCAGGATGACCAGTTGTTTTCGGGAACGATCATCGACAACATCTGTTTCTTCGACGAGAACCCCGATTATGAGTGGGCGAAGGAATGCGCGCGGCTGGCGCAGATCTCGACCGATATCGAGGCCATGCCGATGGCCTACAACACACTGGTTGGCGACATGGGCTCCGTGCTGTCCGGCGGCCAGAAACAGCGGGTCATCATCGCACGTGCCCTCTACAAGAAGCCGAGGATCCTGATTCTCGACGAAGCGACGAGTCACCTCGACGTGGAGAACGAAAAGCGCGTCAACAAGGCAATCAGCGACATGAACATCACGCGCATTATCGTCGCGCACCGGCACGAAACGATCTTGTCCGCCGACCGGATCGTGACGCTCGCCGATGGGGCCATTCTTCACGATACCCGGCCGCACGTGCAGGCCGAATCGCTCGAACCGGATTTACAAAACTAATTCATGTACGACAGGAGGAATAACATGAATCGCCGCAGCACTCTCTTGACGATCGTTGCCATCGGCATGCTTGCGCTTCATTTCACGGCGCAATCCGCCGCCATCGCCCGTCCCGACCTGAGACGCGAACTGCTGGAAATGAAAAAGAAGGATCAGGACGCGAGGGAGGAAGGGCTCCACGGCGGATCCCGGGATCTATTCCGTATCGATCAGGAGAATCTGAAAAGGCTGAAGGAGATCGTCGCCGCAGTGGGCTGGCCGACGACATCGATGGTGGGCGCCGATGGCAGCGAAGCCGCGTGGCTGCTCGTCCAGCACGCGGACAGCGATCCGGCGTTCCAGTTGCAGATGCTGACGACGCTGGAACCGCTCGTCCGCACGGGCGACATCTCACCCAAGGATTACGCGTATCTCTACGACCGCACGCACAAACCGCAACGCTATGGTACGCAGGGCGAGTGCGATGCCAGTGCGGTATGGCATCCGCGTGCCATCGAATCCGGTGCGGACGTCGACCGGCGCCGGGTTGCGATCGGCCTTCCCCCGATGCGGGAATATAACGACGTCATGAACAAGGTATGCGCAGAGTTCATGGCAAACCGTCATTGATTCAATCACACCGGCCACGACGAATGAGATACGTACTCGAAGTATTCGATGAAGCAAAGGAACCGCACAAGACCACGGCCGAGTATTACGGATACGCGGCGTTACTGATGGGAACGGCTCCGGCGCTGTTGAACAGGACACTCGCGAAATCGTTGTGGCACCTTGGCGCCGCGTTCGCGCACAAGCAATTCAAATTCTATTTCGACGCGCGCGGCATGCCCGTCGGGATGGTGACGTGGGCCTTCCTTGCGTCCGACGTGGAAGACCGGTTTCTCTCGGACGACGATCCGCAGCTTCACTTGAGCGAGTGGAACGAAGGGGATAGCCCGTGGATCATCGACTTCGTCGCGCCGTACGGAAATCTCAAGCATATCCTCCGCGATCTGCGCGACACGGTATTCGCCGACCACGACGGCGTGATTTACTCGCGGCGCAGGAAAGGTGCGGTCGTGACGAAGCAGATCCAGGCCAGCCCATTTTCCTACTTTTTCAGGAACCGCAGGAACGCCTCCTGACCAGCCTACCGCACGACTTTTCGACAAATCTCCGACATCAAACCGTCATGCTGCCAGTTCCGCTCAAACAACTCCTGCCCGATTCGTCGTTCGTGAATTTCGAAGTGCGCCGGTTGGCCCGCCCGCGGATCGAATGGGTCGGCCCGGACGTGCCGGCAAGCTTCGATCCACTGGATTATGCCT
Source organism: Massilia sp. CT11-108 (assembly GCF_047302915.1). Taxonomy (NCBI): domain Bacteria; kingdom Pseudomonadati; phylum Pseudomonadota; class Betaproteobacteria; order Burkholderiales; family Oxalobacteraceae; genus Massilia; species Massilia sp. CT11-108. Next base: position 6,909 of record NZ_JBKYMO010000195.1, read on the forward strand.
GGTGCAAGCCGCTGGAGTCGGAAGATCCGTCCTGCTATCTGGACGAGGCGACCTTGGCGGCCGGAGAGCGGTATGGCGGCGAAGCGCTGGAAGCGAACGGGGGCGGCGTTCGCTGCGGAATCGTCGGCGATTTCCAGATCAAAGGCATCGGCAAGAATCAGCTTGCCGGAAAATCGACCGACTTTTGGCACAGCCATGGCGCCGCATCGCTGGAGGAGGCGATACAGGAAGCGATCTGGGGTGAGGTCTGCCAACTTGCCCTGCCGTACGGCGCGGCCCGGGTGAACGCGATCATCACGACCGGCACGATGGCGCCGGACCGTTCGTTCACACGCCACGGGACATCTTCCCGGGCGCTCATCGTGCGCGACCAGGCGCTTCGTCCCGCGCACTACATGCGCGCGATTTTCTTCGACCAGGATCCGCACGCGCCGGGTCTGCGCCTGAGCGACGTCGAGCGGACGAAGCGGGCGATTGCCGCGCTGCCGTCCGGGCTCGCGCAGTGCCTGTTCCCGGACGACCAGGCGATTGCCGGACTGGCCGACCATCATGCGCTCAACGCACACCTCATGGAAATGGTGCGCAGGTTCGCCGTGCAGGTGGCGGCGGCGACGGCAAAACGCATCGTGCACGGCACCCTGAACGCGTCGAACTGTTGTGTCGACGGGCGCTGGATCGATTTCGGGACAATATCCACGGTCTCGGACTACGGCCGGCTCAGGTTCGCCTCTGCCCCGTACTCCGAGGTGACCACGCAATACGGAAGCCTGGGTTCGGCGCTCCGCGACCTTTTATTCTACGTAAAAAAGTATGCGCCGGGCCACATCGCATCGAAACTCGTCGGTCTCGGCGAGCTGGAAAACCATCTGGCGCGGACTTACGACACACGCCTGCGAATGGAAATGGTGAAGCTCACGGGCATCCCGGAACCGGCGCTGAACGACATGCCCAGGCCGCTCGTCGACCGGGCGTTCGACGTGTTTCGACGCATCATGAGGGCCGGGAACAACCAGCCGTTCATGCTCGATCCGCCCGACTGGCGCATGCCCGAAGTCATGGGCGAGCATAATTTGTGTGTCCTGCTGCGCAGGATCGCCTGTTGCGCCGACAAGGCGCAAGCGCTGGAAGCGGTCGTGAAGGAAAACGCGCCGGCGCAACATGTGCAGGACCTCGTCGACGTGTATTTCGACCTGAGAGACCGGTTCGTGCGGATGTCCCCGCCGGGCAGCGCCTGGGACACGGCTTTCGTGGCCCTGAACTGCATGCGCAAGAACATCGACATCGACGAATTGTACCGGACCGTCCTGGAGCAATCGATTTCCGCCCTGGTGAAGTCCCGCGGGGACATTCCGGCCTATATCGGGTCCATCGTACGGAAGGCGTCGGCGGTGCTGTCCGATGAGTCGGACGCGGGACTCGATCTCTCTTATTGGTGCAACCGCCCTGTCGTACTCTCCCGCGCGACCGGCTTCACCGAAAACGGACGCGCAGTGCCCGCCGAGCGGATAGTCGGGTGGCTCGAACAGGCGGCCATGGCCGGCCGCGCCGCCACCTTGTTCCAGCAATGTGTCGAGCGACACGCGCAGCAATGAAGCGTTCCGGGCGCCGCTGCAATCGACACATCGCCCGGCCAGATCGAGATGGAGCGCCATGTTGACATTTACCTTGTCTTCCATTCCCCGTCCCAGGCTACTGCACTGGGTACCGACCCTGTACGCGACGATGGGATTTCCGAATATCTTCGTCGCATCGGCCGCGGCCATCATGTACCGCAACCTGGGCATGAGCACGGCCGAGGTCGTGACAAGCACGAGCCAGTTATACCTTCCCTGGGTCTTGAAGCCGCTCTGGGCACCCCTCCTCGAGGCCTTCGGCACGAAGAAAGGCTGGGTGGTCAGCATGCAGTTCCTATTGATGGTGTTATTCGCCGCCACGGCCCTCTTGTTGCGCACGCCCTACGCGCTTTCTCTCACGCTTGCGACCTTCTGGATGATCGGGTTTGCCTCGGCAACGCAGGACATCGCCATCGACGGCATTTTCATGGGATCGACCACGCCGGCGGAACAGGCCCGCTACGCCGGACTCCAGAATCTTTGCTGGAATATCGGGGCGGTCGCCGCGTCCGGCATCGTCGTTTCGCTGAGCGGGGTTTTGAAGACGGGTCATGACTTGAGCTGGGCGCAGTGCTGGGTGGCCGTTCTGGCGATCTGCGCCGTCCTGATGGGGATGTCGGCATTCTGGCATCTCAGGAATCTGCCGGACGTCCCCAACGCCGCGGGGGCCCGCAATGGCCTGCCGGCGGGCTTCGGGTCATTCCTCGCATCCTGGCGTACGTTTGTCGCGAAGCCGAAGATCTGGACGATGCTCGTCGTCGTGTTCGCCTATCGGCTCGCCGAGGGCTTCGTGGAGAAGATCGGGCCGATCTTCCTGCTGGACGGCAGGGATGCCGGAGGATTGGGCCTCGACAACCAGACGCTTGGCGCGATCAACGGCACGCTGGGTACCATCGCATTCATCGCCGGCACGATCCTGGCGGGTTTCGTCGTCTCCAGGATGACGTTGCGCCGGTCTTTCGTCGTCCTGGCACTTGCGCTGAACGTGCCCCATCTCGCCTATTACTGGCTCAGCGCCGACTTGCCGTCGAATCTCCTGATCATCTCCGGCGCGGTCCTGGTCGAAAAATTCGGATACGGATTCGGATCCGTCGGCCACATGCTCTATATGGTGCAGCAAGTCTCTCCGGGGCGCTTCCAGATGTCCCATTACGCCTTCGCGACGAGCGTCATGGCACTGTGTAAATGGACCACCGGATGGGCGAGCGGCTTCCTCTTCGTGGCATGCGACCATAGTTACCGGTTGTTTTTCCTGTTCGTGCAGGTCGTCTCCGTCTTGCCGGTGGTGATAGCGTACCTTGCCCCCTTTCCGCGCAACGATAACGCGGCGGCAGCGGTGCCGAAGGAGGCCGCGCATTGCGAGAACGTATCGGTCCCGCATTGACCGCACGCGGGCCGAAAAAAATGGGCGCCACGCGGGCGCCCTGAAGTGATATCGAGAGTAAGTAAGTCGAGGCCGTGCTGATGGCCACCACGCCACCGCACGAGCAGTCATCGTAACGCGCCGCGGCATGCCGCGCCCATCATTTATTCGCCATTTGCTATCGGTTTTTGATATAGGCGACGAGGGCCCGGCCGGCCCTCCCAGCCCCATTCCCGGCACGGGCGCCGGCCCGGTGTACAATCCTTTGTTCCAGGAACACCTGCATGGCCGCAATCCGCGCCACTGCCGGGTTCCGGATACCGATCATGCATCGACTATGAGCTGACATGGCCACCACCGGGACACCACAACGCCGCCACGCGGACCGCGACCGCAG
>NZ_JBKYMO010000196.1:0-10211 GCF_047302915.1 Massilia sp. CT11-108
TCGCCGCCGAACGCATCGAGCTGGAAGCGCCGGCCGTGAAGATCATCGCGCCGGGCGCGCAGACCGACTGGGCCGACGGCACGGTCACCCAGCAGACGAGCGGCCGCCAGGTCTTCAAGGCGAGCGAATTCGACGAGGTCGGCCCCGGCGGCGCGACACCGGAGGGCGTGCGCATGCCGACGTCGCATCTGCACACGGACGAATACGTGGTGCTGCGGCACCAGCAGACCGGCAAGCCGGTCCCGAACCAACGCTACGAGGCGACGTTCGAAGACGGCCGCACCGTCACCGGACGCACCGACGAACAGGGCCGCACCTCGTTGCTGATCGGCGAAATGATCGGCGACGTCGCCATGGCCTTCCTCCCCGACGACGACCCGGCCCGTTGACGCCGAATTTCCCGCAAACTCAACCCAGACCACGGAGCGCGCATGGCAGACCCGACCCGCCCCTTGCCCAACCTCGTCCCGCAGCCCGACGGCAGCTGGACGGGCCGAACCGTCCTGACCCCCACCTCGTTCACGACACGCGGGCTGTTCACCTTGCCGCCGTCGAAGGTCGTTCCGGTCATCGTCGTACCGGGGATCATGGGGAGCAACCTGCGGGCCGCGACCAGTCCGGCGATGCGGGCGAACGAGGTGCTGGATCCGGGGGAGCCGGCGTGGCGGGCACCGAATGGGACGTTCGAGGGGTTGAATACGTCGCGTAAATGGAAGAAATACGATGCCGGGACACGGCAACTACTGTTGGATGGCCGAACGCTCGAGACCGATAATCGCGGCGACATCCATTTGCCTCTTGAGGCACGCAATTACGGGATGACGGAGGCCGAGGTGCGCCAACGGTCGTGGGGCGAAGTGCACTGGGATTCCTACGGAAACCTGCTTTACGGCTTGCATGTGGGTCTCAACCATACGTTCGAAATGGATCAGCTCGACAACGTGCGCGTGATATGCCGCCACTGGAAGGACGTCATGGAGTGCGACCCTGCCAAGTGGGGCGTGCGCGGTATCGACAAGGTCAGCGAGGAAGAGCTGGAAAAGCACGCTGGCTATTACTACCCGGTTTACGCGTGTGGCTATAACTGGCTCGAATCGTGCGCAGACTCGGCCAGGCGGCTGCGTCAACGCATCGAGCGCATCATTGCGTTCTGGACGGAGCGCAAGCGCGAATGCCGACAAGTCATCCTGGTGACCCATTCGATGGGCGGCCTGGTCGCGCGCGCTTGCGCCAAGGAGATACCCGATCTGATCCTGGGGGTGATTCATGGCGCGATGCCGGCACTCGGCGCACCTGTTTGCTATCGCCGGATCGCTTGCGGAACGGAGAAGTGGAGTCCAAGCAATGGGAAGGTGGACAACGTCAAAGCTGAGCACATCGCTGAAATCCTCGGTGAAATGCCGAAAGACACAATGGCGGTCATGGCCACCGCGCCAGGTGCTTTGCAATTACTGCCCAACCATTTGTATCCGCAACCGTGGCTGCATGTCTCGCTGGTCAGCCGGATCAATAACAAGGATGTACCGCGGGATGTTGTGCATTTACCGGTCGGTAATCCCTATGACATGTATCGCGACTTCGACGCATGGTACCGCCTGGCAGACCCGGATCTCGCAGACCCTGCCGGCAAGTACAAAGGCAGTCCCGGAATCAGGGAAATCATGTGGAAGGCAATCGGCAGTGCCGAAGAGTTTCATCGTCAGACGCTGGGCACCTACTATCATCCGAACACGTATGCCTTCTACGGTGCCGATCCCGGACATATGTCCTTCGGGGCCGTTCGCTGGGTCGCGCGCGACCCCGGCACCGGCGCCGTTTTCACGGAATCAAACCTGCGGGGCGCGGTCGGTAACGGCTACGGCCCGTCCGGAGGGCGCCGCGTGCAAGTCGAGGGGCGCACCAATCTGCACTTCGTACCGGCACGCCAGGACGTGGCTGGTGACGGTACCGTGCCGCACCAGTCCGGTGCGGGTCCACGCGGTAAAGTTGGCCAGCTATTCGATGTCCGTGGTTTCGATCATCAGGGCGCGTTCAATGCCGACGCGATCCTGTTGCTGACACATCACCTTATCGTCAAGCTGGTACAAAAGCTGCCATGAAGCGCACATTGAAACGCGGATTGCGGAAGGCAGTCGTCTTGCCCCTGGTGTCGAGCGGTGTCGACGCGTACGCGGCAGGGCAACAGGCTTGCTTGCCATTGGACAAACCAGTATGCAGGTCAGGTGAGGTAATGTTTGACACCGGTAGGTTTGACGACAGGACTGCGCTCGAGCGGCAGTCGCCACGATCGTTAGCCTTCGACCCTGTCGTCAAGCTGGTGTCGATGTTGCCATGACGCGAACGAGGAAGCGCGGATGGCGAGAGCTCATCGTATTGTGCGCAGCTCTCGCCTGTGCGGGAACCTGGGCCGCCGGTCAGGTCCGCAGCATACGAGACAGATCCGAGGTGGCAAAAATGACCGAACAGATGAAAACGGTATGTGTCGGACGCTACTTGGTCGATGTGCCGAGCGAGGCAGAAACGAGCCTTTCCGGGGAAATGATATCCGGATTCTCGATCGATACGGTCGAAGAAAGCGAGGCGGCGTTTCGGGCACGGGTCAACACACGAGAGTCCGCCATAGCCGCGCAAGAAAACGATGCGGACCCGGCCCGGGCAGGGGGGATGATCGAAGCACGCGATCTACGAATTGCCGGAATGATTGGGCGCGCGCTCGAATATGGCAGGGATCGCACCTATGGATTCGAGGGTGGGCGTCGTGTCGATGTCGAATGGGTAGCGGTGGAGGTCCATGCTCACCTGGAAGGGGTTAGTTTTACCCTGTCGAAAAAAGTTGCCAATGAGGGCGACGCAAGATTGGCTGAAGCATTATTGACGCGCCTGCACGTGCGTGGCAGCGACGACATCCCGGCGTTTCCAGGGTTTTGTGTCTGGCGCGGCGTATTCGCGGAGCCGCTGCCTGAGCATACGAACGAACACGTCGTCTTTCATCTCGGCCTGCCAGGCCATCCTGACATGGGGCTGGCTCTCAGCAGCGTCGCGGGCGGCCACGTCGACGACGGGTTGCTCGAGCGCGTCGCTCTCGCGGATGCAGAAGCGAGTGCCGACGAGATGCTGCGTGTAACTAAGATACGTTCGGGCAAACGCAACATCAACGGAATCGAGGGTGAAGAGGTCCTCGAGCGCGTGCGCGAACTGAATTTTACGACCGGCTATGGCTTCATGTGGGAGGCCGGTGGGGGCGTCGACGATTTGTTGCAGCCACATCTGTTGCTGAACATGGAGACAGGCACCAACCCGCGTCCGGGCGGTAAGCCAGTCGACTCCAGCCTGCACGAAGACGCCGTTCTGGCCCTATGGGACAGTATCTCGTCCAGCATCCGCTTGCGCAAGTCCGGCCCGGCGCCGGCGGCCGAGCCTCCACCTGAACCGCCCGGACCGGCGCTGGGTGCATTGGCTTCGGCCGGGGAGGTCTGTCCACAGTCAGGCTGGTGGAAATGCCGTGAGGGCGGACCCGGTGTGGATGTGCAAGGCGGTGCAGTCCAGTGGATTCGCAAAGGCGACCGCATGCCGCAGGCGTTGCTGTTACCGCGGCAGACCCTGTGGCAAAAGCTGCGTGGCCTCCAGCCGAGCATCGAACCGTCGCGGCCGACCATGTGGAGACTGGTCGACAAGCGCCTGCGGCCGCGTACGCCTACGCTGGTTACGCTTGCCCCGCCCGGACCGGTCAGTGCCGCCCTGGAAGACGACGCCGTCCACGCACCGGCAGCGGCACTCGGCGCGAACGTCCGGACCGGCGAGGTCTGTCCCGCCAGCGGCTGGTGGCGCTGCGGAGAGACGCATGCCCTCGACGGGACACGCTGGTTTCCCCGTGGGAGCACGCTTCCGGCTGCGACGTTCCAGATACCGGTCGGCATATTCGGCCGTTCTGCCGGTCCGGAGGTGATCCAGCGGCGCAGTAGCTGGCAACTGATGCGCCTTGCCGAAGCCGAATGTGTCGCGCTTCTTGCCGATTCCGGGCAGGAGGCGCAAGACGGCATGGCGCCGCCCGCGGTCGGGCCGTCGCGGCTTGCGTGAGGGCTGCCGGCTCCCGGCCCGCCTGCCATGCGCAGCTTCATCCTGGGCTTCGTCGCCGGCGTCACGTACCTGCAAACCAGCGCCACGCTGCCGACATCCGGCCGGATGGCTATCGGCGCAGCCACGGCACTCTTCGTGCTGGCCTGCGCCGCCATGATCCGCTCCCCGCCGGCACGCATCATCGCGCTCGCCGCCGCCGGCCTGCTGTCCGGCTACGCGTGGGCCGCCTTCCTGGCCCAGGCGACGCTGTCGGCGGAGCTGGCCAGGCGCGACGAGGGCCGCGACGTGCGGGTCGTCGGGATCGTCGAGACGCTGCCCTACCGCTTCGACCAGGGCGTCCGCTTCGATTTCCGCGTGGAGCGCACCATCGATGACCAGGTACGCGTGCCTTCCCACATCGCGCTGTCGTGGTACCAGGGCCGCTATGGCATACGCCAGGCCGTGGGCGACGTCCAGCCAGGCCAGCGCTGGCAATTGACGGTGCGCCTGCAGCACCCGCACGGCAACGCGAATCCGGGCGGATTCGATTACGAAGCGTGGCTGCTGGAACAGGGCGTGCGCGGTCTCGCGCGGCGCGAGGGCGAAGCAGCCAGCATGTTCGCACTGGACACCGCGGTCGGCGAAGTGGCGCAACTGCTGCGCGCGCTGATGGTGCGCCAGAACGTGCAGCTGGAGACGCGCCTGCTGCTGCCGGAACGCCAGATCCACGCGAGCCGCGCCCAGATCCAGCAGGTGCTCATCAACCTGCTGCTGAACGCGATCGAGGCGCTGGCGGGCGTCAGCGACCGGCCGCGCCGCATCGTGCTGGAATCCGTGCCGGCCGGCCCCGCACTGGTCGAGCTGCGCGTGCGCGACAACGGCCCCGGCATCGCCCCGGCCGACCGCGAGCGCATCTTCGACGCCCTGTATTCGACCAAGGCGCACGGCACGGGCGTCGGGCTGTCGATCAGCCGCGCCATCGTCGAGGCGCACGGCGGCCGCATCGAATGCACGGCCGCGGAGCCGCACGGGGCGCTGTTCCGCGTCGTGCTGCCCGTGCGCAGCATCGCCAGCGTCGTCCCCCCGTCCGAAAGCCGCGACCATGCCTGAGAATCCCGCGCCCGTGATCCGCGTCTGCCGCTACATCGACGACCACCTGACCGAGCCGCTCACCCTGGCGGACCTGGCCGGCCACGCGGGCCTGTCGCGCCATTATTTTTCGCGCCTGTTCCGCGCCACGACGGGCGACCCGCCCATGCGCTACCTGATGCGGCGCCGCATCGAGCACGCGCGCCGGCTGCTGCTGGACCGCCGCCACAGCGTGTGCGAAATCGCCATGCTGTTGCACTTCGCCGACCAGAGCCATTTCTGCCGCAGCTTCCGCCGCAGCACGGGCCTGTCGCCGCTGCAGTACAGCCGCGCGCAGTAATATATTTACATTCTGGAGGAAACCATGAACCTACCCGCCATCGCCGACCTGATCCTCACCAACGGCCGCTTCCACACGCTGGACCGGTCCAACCCGCAGGCGGACGCGGTCGCCATCGCCGGCGGCCGCTTCGTCGCCGTGGGTGACGCCGCCGACGTCATGCGCCACCGTGGCGATGCCACCCGCGTGATCGACCTGGACGGCCACGCCGTCATCCCGGGCCTGAACGATTCGCACCTGCACCTGATCCGCGGCGGCCTGAACTACAACCTCGAGCTGCGCTGGGAAGGCGTGCCGTCGCTGGCCGACGCGCTGCGCATGCTGAAGGAGCAGGCCGACCGCACCCCGAACCCGCAATGGGTGCGCGTGGTCGGGGGCTGGAACGAATTCCAGTTCGCGGAACGGCGCATGCCGACCCTGGAAGAACTCAACGCGGCGGCGCCCGACACGCCCGTGTTCGTCCTGCACCTGTACGACCGCGCCCTGCTCAACCGCGCCGCACTGCGCGCCGTCGGCTACGACAAGACGACGCCGAACCCGCCGGGCGGAGAAATCGTGCGCGACGCCGCCGGCAACCCGACCGGCATGCTGATCGCGCGCCCCAACGCGATGATCCTGTACGCGACCCTGGCGAAAGGCCCGAAGCTGCCGCTGGAGCAGCAGATCAATTCGACCCGCCACTTCATGCGCGAACTGAACCGCCTCGGCCTCACGAGCGCGATCGACGCGGGCGGCGGCTTCCAGAATTATCCCGAGGATTACCAGGTGGTCGAACAGCTGGCCGCGCAAGACCAGCTGACCATCCGCATCGCCTACAACCTGTTCACGCAGAACAAGGGCAAGGAACTCGACGACTTCAAGAAATGGACGGGAATGGTGACGCCGGGCCAGGGCACCGACTGGTACCGCCACAACGGCGCGGGCGAGATGCTCGTGTTTTCCGCCGCCGACTTCGAGGACTTCCTGGAACCGCGCCCGGACCTGCCGGCCGGCATGGAGGAGGAACTCGAGCAAGTGGTGCGCCACCTCGTGTCGAGCCGCTGGCCGTTCCGCCTGCACGCGACCTACGACGAATCCATCTCGCGCATGCTGGACGTGTTCGAGAAGGTCGACCGTGAGATCCCGTTCAATGGCCTGCGCTGGATGTTCGACCACGCCGAGACCATCACCCCGCGCAACATCGAGCGCGTGAAGGCGCTGGGCGGCGGCATCGCGATCCAGCACCGCATGGCCTTCCAGGGCGAGTACTTCGTCGACCGCTACGGCGCGAAGGCGGCCGAATCGACGCCGCCGATCAAGCGCATGCTGGACGCCGGCGTGCCCGTCGGCGCCGGCACGGACGCCACCCGCGTGGCCAGCTACAACCCGTGGACGGCGCTGTACTGGCTCGTCTCCGGCCGCACCGTCGGCGGCCTGCGCCTGTATGACGCAGGTTCGCGCCTCGACCGCCACACCGCATTGGAACTGTGGACCGCGGGCAGTGCCTGGTTCTCCAGCGAACAGGGGCAGAAAGGCCGCATCCAGGCAGGCATGCTGGCCGACCTCGCCGTGCTCTCCGCCGACTACTTCCGCGTCGACGAGGACGCCATCAAGGCCATCGAATCCGTGCTGACCGTCGTGGGCGGGCGCATCGTGTTCGGCCAGGGCGCGTTCGACAAGCTGGCGCCGCCCGCCATTCCCGTGCTGCCCGAGTGGTCGCCCGTGGCGAAGGTGCCGGGCCACTACCGCCCCGTCCAGCAACCGGTCGCCGCAAAGCTGCCGCACCAGTGCCGCGGCGCGTGCTCCGTCCACGCGCATGCGCACGACCGCGCGCGCAAGTCGGATGTGCCGGTGTCGGATTTCAGCGCGTTCTGGGGCGCGTTCGGCTGCAGCTGCTTTGCGTTCTGAGGAGAAGACCATGTCCATGAAACCCAATGACCTGACGCTCGGCGTCGGCCTCGGCCTGCTGGCCGGCTACATCGACACGTCCGCGTTCGTCGGCCTGTTCGGCCTGTTCACGGCGCACGTGACGGGCAACTTCGTCCTCATCGGCAGCGAGCTCGCACGGCCGTCGCACGCCGGCGTGCTGCCGCTGAAATTCCTCGCGATTCCCGCGTTCGCGGCCGGCGTCGTCGTGGCGCGCCTGATGGACGTGCGCTGCGCGCGGCTCGGCCACAATCCGGCCCGCCCGCTGCTGGGCATGCAGTTCGTGCTGCTCGCACTGTTCACGATCGCGGGCCTCGCGGCGTCGCCGCTGGCCGGTCCGGAAGCGCCGCTGGTCCTCGTGACCGGCATGCTGGGCACCGCGGCAATGGGCGTGCAGAACGCCGTCGGCAAGCTGCAGCTGGGCCGCATCGCGCCCACGACGGTCATGACCGGCAACGTGACGGAGCTCCTGATCGACATGACCGACCTGGCCACGGGCCGCGCCACACCGGCCGTCAAGGCGCGCTTCGTGAAGTTCTTCTGGCCCGTGCTCGCGTTCGCGCTCGGCTGCATCTCGGGCGGCATGGCGTGGATGGCGTTCGGATTCTGGTGCTTTGCGCCCGCACTCGCGCTGCTCGCGTGGCTCGTGCTGCTGGACTGGCCGGCGCTGGAAGCGGCACCGGCGGCAGCGTAGCGTCCACGATACGCGAACGTCACGCGTGGGCACGGAGTGCCCACCCTACATTCCGGCGAGTGGTTTTTGCCGCTCGCATCGGGCATCGTAGCAGCCGAACATCGGTTCATCACAACAACACCAAACGAAAGGGAAAACGATATGAACGATATGAACGCCAGGCGCCGGAGCATGCTGGGCGGCGCCGCCGCGCTGCCCCTGGCCATGATGGCTGCCGCCGGTCCGGCGCAAGCGGCCACGGAATCGAAAGGCGGCGCTGCCCGCATGACGTCGAGCTACGTGCGCACCAAGGATGGCGTCGACATCTTCTACAAGGACTGGGGCAGCGGCACGCCGATCGTGTTCTCGCACGGCTGGCCGCTGAGTTCCGACGACTGGGATTCCCAGATGATGTATTTCGTCGAGCGCGGCTTCCGCGTCATCGCGCACGACCGCCGCGGCCACGGCCGCTCCACGCAGGTCGGCTCCGGCCATGACATGGACCACTACGCCGACGACCTGGCGGCCGTCGTCGAGCACCTGGACCTGAAGGGCGCGATCCACGTCGGTCACTCGACGGGCGGCGGCGAAGTCGTGCGCTACCTGGCCCGCCACGGCCAGTCGCGCGCGTCGAAAGCCGTGCTGATCGCGGCCGTGCCGCCGATCATGGTCAAGACGGCGACGAACCCGGGCGGCCTGCCGAAGGACGTCTTCGACGGCATCCAGCAGCAGGTCGCGACGAACCGCGCGCAGTTCTACCGCGACCTGCCGTCCGGCCCGTTCTACGGCTTCAACCGTCCGGGCGTGAAGCCGCAGGAAGGCATCATCCAGAACTGGTGGCGCCAGGGCATGATGGGCGGCGCCAAGGCCCATTACGACGGCGTCGTCGCGTTCTCGCAGACCGACTTCACGGCGGACCTCAAGAAGATCACGCTGCCGGTGCTGGTCCAGCACGGCGACGACGACCAGATCGTGCCGTACGCCGACTCCGGCGTACTGTCCGCCAAGCTCCTGCAGAAGGGTACGCTGAAGACCTACAAAGGTTTCCCGCACGGGATGCCGACGACGCATGCGGACGTCGTCAACGCCGACATCCTCGCCTTCATCAAGGGTTAAGCGGGCAACTGCGCATGGTGGGCACGGGGTGCCCACGCGTCCGTATGCCGATCAGCGGCTGCGCACGCTCGCGATGCCGAGCTTCTCCGCCATGCGCACCAGTTCGGCAAGGGTGCGCGTCTGCATCTTCTGCATCAGGTTGCGCTTGTGGACCTTGGCCATGATCTCGCTGATGCCCATCTCGTCCGCGATCTGCTTGTTCAACAACCCGCCGATGGCGAGGCCGAACACCTCGCGCTCGCGCGGCGTGAGCTGGGCATGGCGGCGCGCCAGTTCGTCCGCTTCGCGGCGCTGCGCGATGCGGCTCGCATCGCTGGCCAGCGCCTCGCCGACGGCGGCCAGCAGCGCGTCCGGATCGACCGGCTTGGTGAGGAATTCGTTGGCGCCCGCCTTCATCGCCGCCACGGACAGCGGGATGGTGCCGTGGCCGGTGAGGAAGATGACGGGCAGCGCCAGGTGGCGCCCGGCCATGTGCTGCAGCACGCTCATGCCGTCCAGCTGCGGCATCTGCATGTCGAGGATCAGGCAGGCGGGCACGGGCGGCGCCGGCTGCACGAGGAAGTCGGCGGCGTCGGCGAACGCGCGCACGTCGTACCCCTCCGCCTCGAGCAGGTGTTCGAGGCCGGAACGCACGTTCGCGTCGTCGTCCACCACGATCACCATCCGCTCGCCCATGCCTGCCTCCTCGTCTGTTGCAGACGCAAGCATAGCGGAAAACACCGGATCGTGCGGAGGGACGGCCATCACCGAACGGCGTCCGGCGGCACCGGGATCGAATCGATCAGCGCCAGCAGGCAGTCGGCGTCGACCGGCTTGAGCAGCAGCGTCAGCGCGCCGACCACGCTCGCGCGGCGCACGAGCGCGGGATCGTCGTCGCCCGTGATGAAGATGACGGGCAGGCTCGGGGCCAGCGCGCGCAGGCTTTCGCGCAGCGCGAAGCCGTCCGGCTCGCCGATGTGGATGTCGAGCACGGCGCAGTGGGCACGCACGGGGTCGCAGGCGTCCAGCGCGGCGGCGGCGCTCGGATAGCCC
>NZ_JBKYMO010000197.1:0-10166 GCF_047302915.1 Massilia sp. CT11-108
TCGGACCGCAGCGTGCCCAGCGCCGCGTGCGCGGGCGCGAGCGGCGGCATCAGGCCCGTCCAGTCCATGCGGCCGACGAGGCTCGAATACGCCTGGGTGCGCGGGTTCCACAGGTCCGTGTGACAACCCAGCGACGTCGCTTCCGACGCCGCCACGCCGCACAGGCGCCAGGCCCAGTACTGCGGATACATGAGGATGTGCTGCGTGCGCGCGAACTCGCGCGGGAAGCGTGCCTGCAGCCATGCGAGCTGGCGGCCCAGGTTCAGGCCCGCCGGCAGGCGCGGGGACAGCGTCTCGTCGTAGGATGGACCGTCGTACTCGACGCCGGGAAGCTCCGCCTCGTAGTCGAGCACGGGCAGCACGAGGCCTGCGTCGTCCACCAGCGCGGCGGTGGCCCCGTGCGTGACGGGCACGATGGCCGACACGTGCGCCCGCGCGGCAAACGCCCGGCACGTGGCGAGCAGCCAGTCCCACAGGCCGTCCGTGTCGAGGTGCGCGTAGGGTCCATCCGCAAGCACCGCGTTCGGGCGGCGCTGCTCCGAGAGGACCTTGCCGGCGGCATCGATCAGCGCGAGCTTCGCGTTCGTCTTGCCGATGTCGAGGACGATCAGGGCGTCCGGCATCATGCGCTCCGCGCGCGCCGCATGCGCAGGAGCTTCGGCAGCGCGATGGTCGCGAGCAGCAGCACACCCACGACGATCGTCATGTAGATGCCGGGGATGTTGGCGAGCGCCAGCCCGTACGTGACGGTGCCCATCGTGAGCACGGCCAGCATCACGCCGGCGATGGTGCCGGCGCCGCCCGCGATGCTGACGCCGCCCAGGATCACCATCGTGATCACTTCCAGCTCCCAGCCGGTGGCGATGTTCGGGCGCGTGCTGCCGATGCGGCCCGTGAGCAGGAAGGCGGCCAGGCCGGCCATCGCGCCCGTCAGCATGAACAGCGCGAGACGGTAGCGGTCGACGGCGATGCCGGAAAATCGCGCCGCTTCCGGGTTGTTGCCGATGGCGTAGATGCGGCGGCCCCAGGTCGTCGTGTGCAGCAGCACGGCGAACAGCGCGGCGCACACGAGCAGCACGACGAATTCGCGCGGCACGATGCCGAAGAAGTAGCCCTGGCCCCAGTCGGCCATCAGCTGCGGATAGCCGGTGAACGCCTTGTCGCCCAGGACGACGCTGGCGAGGCCGCGGTACAGCGACACGGTGCCGATCGTGACGACGATCGACGGCAGCGCGAAGCGCGTGACGAGCACGCCGTTCAGGAAGCCGCACGCGGTGCCCGTGGCCAGTGCGACGAGCGGCAGGCTTTCGGCCGGAAAGCCGGCGCCTTTCGCCAGGCCCATCGCGACGGACGACAGCGCGAGGGTGCCGGCGACCGAGATGTCGATTTCGCGGCAGATGATCAACAAGGCCATCGGCAGTGCGATCAAGGCCTTCTCGCTGAAGTTCTGCGTGCCGTCCAGCAGGTTGTACAGGTCCAGGAAGTGCGGCAGCGCGATGCTGTTCGCGACGAAGACCGCGACGAACAGCATGGCCAGCAGGCTTTCCCAGCGCCCGAGGATCGTTTTCAGGCGCGGCGTTTCGCGGTCGAGGATCGTGTAGCGCGACGTTTTTTCAGTTTGCATCGTGGTGGTCGGGTTCACGCGGCACTCCGTTCGGGTTGGGCGTCCGTGCCATGCAGCGGCAGGATCTGGCGGCTGCGGCGGCCGGCGCCGCGGGCGTTGATCAGGACGGCGACGAGGATCACGAGGCCGGTGAGGGCGCTTTGCCAGAACGGCGACACCTGCAGCACGGGCAGCGCGTTGCCGATCACGGTGAGGAACAAAGCGCCGAGCGTCGCGCCGAGCACCGTGCCGACGCCGCCGCCGATGGAGACGCCGCCGATCACGCACGCGGCGATCACGGTGAATTCGAAGCCATAGGCGATTTCCGTGTAGGCGACGGCATAGCGCGCCACCCACAGGTAGCCGCACAAGCCGGCGACGGCACCGGACAGCGCGTAAGTACCGAGCAGGCGCTTGTGGCTCGGGATGCCGATATATCCCGCGCATTGCGGCGCGTTGCCGATGGCGTACAGGTCGCGTCCGAAGCGTGTGCTGCGTGCGATCCAGGCCATGAGCGCGAGCGTCGCCGCCGCGATCCAAACCAGGTGCGGGAGGCCCAGCAGGCGGTCGAGCGGGAACGCGATGAAGTGAGGCGGCATCTGGTGTGCGGACACCCACGCGCCGCCGGACAGCACGAACACGGCGCCGCGGTAGACGCTCATCGTGCCCAGCGTGACGACGATCGGCGGCAGTTCCAGATAGCCGATCAGCCAGCCGTTGACGAGACCGAGGGCCAGGCCGACGGCGACGGCCGCCAGCATGATCAGCGGCAGCGGCAGGCCGGGATAGTGCGCGCCCAGCATCGCGGCGACCATGCCGGACAGCGCCAGGTTCGAGGCGACCGACAGGTCGACGCCGCGCGTGACGATGACGAGCATCTGCGTCAGCGCCAGCATCACGAGCAGCGTGCTGTCCGTGACGAGGTTGGCGAGCGAGCCGGCCGACAGGAAGACCGGTGCGCGCAGGCCGACGGCCACGACGAGCAGCACGATCATCGCCGCCAGCAGCGGTTCGCGTTGTTTCAGGATGTTCATGCGGCCTCCAGGGTCAACCCGGACGCGGCGGCGACGACCGTTTCCGGCGTCGCATCAACGCGCAGGAATTCGCGCTGCACGCGGCCGTGGTGCATGACGACGATGCGGTCCGCCATGCCCAGCACTTCCGGCAGTTCGGACGACACGAGGATCACGGACAGCCCGCGTGCCACGAGCTGGCTGATGAAGCGGTGCACGGCCGCCTTCGAGCCGATGTCGATGCCCTTGGTCGGCTCGTCGAGGATGATCACTTTCGGATCCGTCGCGAGCCATTTGCCGAGGACGACCTTTTGCTGGTTGCCGCCCGAGAGCTCGGCCACGTGCTGCGTCAGGTGGCTCGCCTTGAGTTCCAGCTGTTCCGCGAAGTGGCGCGCGATGGTCGCTTCCTGCTTGCCGCGGCCGCGCAGGAAGAAGCCGATACGCGACAGTATCGGCAGGGTGATGTTGTGCTGGATCGGCATCGTCAGGTGCGCGCCGTGGTGCTGGCGGTCTTCCGGCACGTAGGCCATGCCCAGCGCGATGGCTTCGCTGGGCGAGCGCGCCATCACGGGCCGGCCGTCCAGCGTGACGCAGCCGGAGACGCCCGGCGTCAGGCCGAACAGCGCCTGCATCACCTCGGAGCGGCCCGCGCCCACGAGGCCATAGAAGCCGAGGATCTCGCCGCGGCGCAAGGTAAAACTGACGTCGTCGAATTCGGTGGGGTGGGACAGGTTCTGCACGACGAGCAGCGGCTCGCCGATCTCGGCGTCAAGCTTCGGATACGCCTGGTGCACGGCGCGGCCGACCATCAGCGCGACGAGTTCCTGTTCCGTGATGTCGGCCAGGCGCCCCTCGGCGACGAACTGGCCGTCGCGCAGCACGGTGTAGCGGTCGGCGACTTCGAAGATCTCGTCGAACTTGTGCGAGATGAAGATGACGGCAGTGCCGGCGGCCTTCAGTTGGTCGATGATGCGGTACAGCTCCCGGATCTCGCGCTGCGACAGCGCGGCCGTCGGTTCGTCCATGATGACGACGCGGGCATCCTGGGCGAGGGCGCGCGCGATCTCGACGAAGTGGCGCTGCGCGACCGACAGGTCTTTTACGCGCGCCTTCACGGGCAGCGCCACTTCCAGGCGCGCGAACAGGGCTTCCGCCTCGCGCTCGATCTGCGCCCAGTCGATACGGCCACCGCGTACGGGCTGGCGGCCGACGTAGATGTTCTCGGCGACGGAGAGTTCGTCGAACATCACGGTTTCCTGGTGCACGGCGGTGATCCCGGCGGCCATTGCTTCCTGCGGGCTCGCGAACGTGACGGGTTTGCCGTCGAGGGACAACGTGCCGGCGTCCGGGCGGTAGATGCCCGTGAGGGTCTTCACGAGCGTGGACTTGCCGGCGCCGTTCTCGCCGATGAGCGCCATGCATTCGCCGGCGCGGATCGTGATGTTCACGCCGTTCAGGGCATGGATGCCGTTGAAGCGCTTGCTGATGCCGGTCAGTTGGAGGACGGGGGGTGTTTGGGTGGCTGGCATGAGTAGTAGTCGGCTTGTGTGCCGTCATTCCCGCGGACGCGGGAATCCATGCTGAGCCGACTTCGGTCGCTCAGCATGGGTTCCCGCCTGCGCGGGAACGACGGGCTGGTGGTCAGAACAGCTTCGCGAACTTGTCGACGTTTTCCGCGTTATAGGTGAACGGCGGTCCCAGCGCCGCCTCGCCATTGGCATCCAGCGTCACGCTGCCCAGCCGTCCGACGGATACGCTGGCCCCGGGTTTCGATTCCGCCTTGCCCTTCACGAACTGGTCGGCCGCGTAGGTGGCGGCGTAGCCCAGGTCGATCGGATTCCAGATCGCGAACTCCTTCACGGCGCCGCTTTTCACGTGGCCCGCCATTTCGGACGGCAGGCCGAGACCCGTCACGTAGACCTTGCCGACGAGGTGTTCGTCCGCCACGGCCTTGCTGGCCGCGACGATGCCGACGGTGGTCGGCGCGATGATCGCCTTCAGCTGCGGGTGGCTGCGCAGCAGGCCGATCGCCTCGCGGTAGCTTTTATCCGACTGGTCGTCGCCGTACACGGTGGCCACCAGCCTGATCTTCGAATACTCGGGTTGTTCCAGCACCTTCTTCATCACGCCGATCCAGATGTTCTGGTTCGTCGCCTGGGCGGAAGCCGAGAGGATCGCGATCTCGCCCGCGCCCCCGATCTCGTCGGCTGCCATCTGGATCTGCTTCTCGCCGATCAGTTGCGCGTTCGACGGATTCAGTTGCATCTGCCGGCCTTCGGGCGCGAGGCCGCTGTCGAACGAGACGACCTTGATCCCGCGCTGCATCGCCTTCTTCGCGATCGGCACCAGCGCGTTCGGGTCGTTCGCCGAGATGACGATCGCGTCGACCTTCTGGCTGATCAGCGAGTTGATGATCTCGATCTGGCCTTCGGCGCTGGGCGTCGTCGGTCCCGTATAGATCACTTCGACGTTGCCGAGCTGTTTCGCCGCTTCGTCGGCGCCCGTGTGGGCCGCGTCGAAGAAGCCGTTGCCGAGGCTTTTCACGACCATCGCGATGCGCGTCTTCTCCGGCTTTTTCTCGGCGCAGCCGGCGACGCCGGCCAGGACGCCGACCGCCGCCAGTGCGAGCAGGGTGGTTTTAAGCTTCAATGTGCGGCCTCCAGTTGCGCGTCCAGCCGCGGGTCGAGCTGCGCGTCCAGGTGGAACAGCGCGGCGGATTGCAGGTCGAACTGCGGATTAAAAAAAGGCGCCCCGACGTTCGGCGCCACTTCGTCCGGTTCGACGGTGACGACCTTGACGCCGTACTGCTCGAGCGTCTGCACGGCCTTGTCGGAGGCGCCGGTGTCCGTGATGACGGTCGATACGCGATCGAGGCCGCACAGGATCAGGCCCGCCTTGCGCGCGAACTTGGAACTGTCCGCCAGCACGATCAGTTCTTCCGCCTGGCTGATCAAACGCTTCTCCGCCTGGATCAGCAGCGGGTCCGCTTCCATCAGGCCGAGCAGCGACAGGCCGTAGACGCTCATGAACATCTTGCCGGCGTAGTGGTGCTGGGTGATGTCGTTGTCGAACGGGGACAGGATCACGTTCTGCTCGCGGTAGACCTTCCCGCCGGGGACGATGATCTCGTTCTCGCTCGAGACGAGCAGGCGCTCGGCCATCAGGAACGAATTGGTCAGGATCTTGAGGTGTTTGTCGGCCAGGAACTCGGCCATCATGAACGTCGTGGTGCCGCCGTTGATGATGATCGTTTCGCCGTCCGTACACATGCCGGCCGCGTGGCGGGCGATGGCCCGTTTGCGGGCGGCGTAGCACTGGATATTGTTCTGGAACGTTTCGCTCGACAGCGGGAACTGGCGCTTCTTGGGAAGCAGGTTCTCGGCGCCGCCGCGGGTGCGGGTGAGCAGGTTGCGGGCTGCGAGCCAGCTGATGTCGCGCCGGACCGTCGCCGGTGACGCGTTGAGCCATTCGACGAGTTGCTGGACCGTCGCCGTCTGGTGCTCGGCGAGCAGTTTCAGCAAACGCTTGCGGCGTTTGTGATTCACCATGTGTCTCCTCCTATGCCGTTTATGTTTTGTGCGGCGGGGACAGCGTCGTACCGTGGGTCGCGCCGTCTGGGAAAAAGAGTAATGAGGAGTTGAAAGGCCGTCAATCGTTAAATGATCAAACGATTGATTATTTGGCCGCCGCGGCGCGCTCAAATGCGCGTTTCGATCAACTAAATGATTAAATCGCTCTTGGTCACGATGTTGATCGATTCCGCGTTGACACTGCTTGGGCCGCTGAATTCTACTGTGCCGGATGCCGCGACCGTGGTCCACGGCGCGGGCCAGACGACACACAACGCAAACACATGGAGACGTATTTATGGGTGCAATGAGCGCTACCTCCCACAAGGAACCGATCACGTCGCGCTGGGACGACCAGCACGCCGCCACGCTGAGCGAGCCTGAACTGCTGCTGTACCGTTCCAATCTGCTCGGTTCCGACCTGCGCATCACGAACTTCGGTGGCGGCAATACGTCGGCCAAGATAGTCATGACGGATCCGCTCACGGGCGGGCAGGTCGACGTGCTGTGGGTGAAGGGCTCCGGCGGCGACCTGGGTTCGATCAGGCTGGACGGCTTCTCGACCCTGTACATGGACAAGCTGCAGGCGCTGAAACAGCGCTACTGCGGCCTGGAACACGAGGACGAGATGGTCGGCTACCTGCCGCACTGCACGTTCGACCTGAACCCGCGCGCCGCGTCGATCGACACGCCGCTGCACGCCTACATCGACCGCCGCCACGTCGACCACATGCACCCGGATGCCGTCATCGCGATCGCCGCGTGCAGGAACAGCCGCGCGCTGACCGAAAAAATCTTCGAAGGCGAACTGGGTTGGCTGCCGTGGCAGCGTCCCGGCTACGATCTCGGCCTGAAGCTGGAACAACTCTCGCGGGAACAGCCGCAGCTGAAGGGCATCATCCTCGAGGGCCACGGCCTGTTTACGTGGGGCGATACCGCCAAGTCGTGCTACGAGACGACGCTCGCCATGATCAAGCGCGCCGAGGAATGGCTGGCGGCGAACGTCAGGCAGCCCGTGTTCGGCGGCCAGGTCGCCCAAGCGCTGCCGGCCGACCAGCGTGCGGCGCTCGTCGCCCGCCTGATGCCGCTGCTGCGCGGGAAGATCAGCCAGCAGGAGTTCAAGCTGGGCCACTTCGACGATTCCGACGCCGTGCTGGAATTCGTCTGCAGTGCCGACCTCGCGCCGCTGGCCGCGCTGGGCACGTCCTGCCCGGACCACTTCCTGCGCACGAAGATCCGCCCGCTGGTGCTGGACTTCGATCCGGCCGCGCCCGATTTCGATCGTCTGGTGGCCGGTCTCGATCAGGCGCTGAGCGATTACCGCGCCGACTACACCGCGTATTACGAGCGCTGCAAGCGCGACACGTCGCCGAAAGTCCGCGACGCCAACCCGATCATCTACCTGATCCCGGGCGTGGGCATGCTGTCGTTCGCGAAGGACAAGGCCACGGCGCGCATCGCCGGCGAATTCTACGTCAATGCGATCAACGTGATGCGCGGCGCGAACGGTGTCGACGAGTACGTCGGCCTGCCGGAACAGGAAGCGTTCGACATCGAATACTGGCTGCTGGAAGAAGCGAAACTGCAGCGCATGCCGAAGCCGAAGAGCCTCGCGGGCCGCATCGCGCTGGTGACCGGTGGCGCGGGCGGCATCGGCCAGGCCGTGGCGCGCCAGCTGCTGCAGGAAGGGGCATGCGTGATGCTGACCGATATCGACGCCGAAGCGCTGGCAGGCGCCCGGGACAACCTCGTCAAGGTCGCCGGCAAGGACAACGTCGCGACCGTGCAGGCCAACATCACGAGCGAGGAGGAAGTGGGCGGCATCCTGTCCGCCGCCGCGCTGCGCTTCGGCGGCGTCGACCTGCTCGTGTCGAACGCGGGCATCGCCTCCGCCGCGCCGCTGGACGAGACGTCGCTGGAGGTCTGGAAGCGCAACCAGGACATCCTCGTGACGGGCTACTTCCTCGTGTCGCGCAACGCGTTCCGCATCATGAAGCAGCAGAAGCTGGGCGGCAGCATCGTCTTCGTGGGCAGCAAGAACGGCCTCGTCGCATCGGCTGGCGCATCGGCGTACTGCACGGCGAAGGCGGCCGAGATCCACCTGGCCCGCTGCATCGCGCTGGAAGGCGCGGAACACGGCATCCGCGTCAACGTGGTCAATCCGGACGCAGTCATCCGCGGTTCGCGCATCTGGGACGGCAAGTGGAAGGAAGAGCGTGCCGCGTCGAACAAGATCGACACGGACGACGTCGAGGAGTTCTACCGCAAGCGCAGCATGCTCAAGAAGAGCGTGTTCCCGGAAGATATCGCGGAAGCGGTGTATTTCTTCGTCAGCGAGAAGTCGGGCAAGAGCACGGGTAACGTGCTGAACGTGGATGCCGGCAACGCGGCCGCATTCACGCGATAATATCAATTCAGAAGAACAGCGGCACCGCCGGGCGCGGTGCCGCGACGACAGGAGACAACATGACGACCCTCATCGATGCCGGTCTGGTGGCCGACCATAACGCGAAGCTGGCCCCCCAGCTGGAAGCCGACTACGAGGCGCTCAAAGGCATGCTGGCCCGCCGCGGCCAGGATATCGAGGCATTGACGGCCCTCGCGCAGCGCTTCGCAGTCGCGGTCCCCAGCTGGGGCGTGGGCACGGGCGGCACCCGCTTCGCGCGCTTCGCGGGCCGGGGCGAACCGCGCAACGTGTTCGAAAAACTGGACGACTGCGCCGTCATCAACGAGCTGACCCGCGTCACGCCGGCGGTTTCTCCGCACTTTCCGTGGGACCGCCCTACGGATGCGAAGGAGCTGCGCCAGAAGGCCGACGACCTGGGCCTCGCGTTCGACGCCGTCAACTCGAACACCTTCCAGGACCAGCAGAACCAGGAACACACGTATAAATACGGCAGCCTGACGGCGAACAGCGGCGCCACGCGCGCGCAGGCCGTGAAACACAACATCGAATGCATCGAGCTGGGGCGCGAACTCGGGTCGAAGGCGCTGACGGTATGGGTCGGCGACGGCGCCAACTTCCCCGGCCAGCACAACCTGCGCGGCGCGCTGGAGCGCTACCTGGACAGCATGCGCGAGATCTACGCGGCACTGCCGGACGACTGGAACGTCTTCATCGAACATAAACTGTTCGAGCCGGCGTTCTACGCGACGACCATCGCCGACTGGGGCACGAGCTTCGCGTGCGCGACGGCGCTGGGCCCGAAGGCGAAATGCCTCGTCGACCTCGGCCACCATGCGCCGAACACGAACATCGAAATGATCGTCGCGCGCCTGGCGCAGTTCGGCAAGCTGGGCGGGTTCCACTTCAACGACAGTAAATACGGCGACGACGACCTGGATTCCGGCTCGATCAACCCGTTCCAGCTGTTCCTGGTCTTCAACGAGCTGGCCGACGCGGCGCTGCGCGAAGGCCCGGCGTTCAAGCCGGCGTACATGCTGGACCAGTCGCACAATGTGACGGACCCGATCGAGAGCCTGATGAACAGCGCCGTCGAAGTACAGCGCGCTTACGTGCAGGCCGCGCTCGTCGACCGCGCGCAACTGGCGGAGTTCCAGGAATCGAACGACGTGCTGCTGTCGGCGCAGGCGCTGAAACGGGCGTTCCGCACCGACGTGGAGGCTATCCTCGCGATGGCACGCGTGCGCTCGGGCGGCGCGGCGGATCCGGTGGCGTGCTATCGGGCCAGCGGGTATCGGGACAAGGTCGCGAGCGCGCGGCCGGCAAAGGCGGGGGCGAGCAGCAGCGGGATCGTGTGAATAACCGTCGCCCCCGCGAAGGCGGGGGTCCAATTTTGCGCGTGTTCACGCAACACTTGGGTTCCCGCCCGCGCGGGAACGACGTTGGTTATTGATCAGTCGCTCCAGGAGTCCCCCCATGAGCAAGCCCTTACTGGCGCTCGCCCTGTCGTGCGCCTTCGCCGCGCACGCGGCCGGCCCGTCCACGACGTTCGCCGACGTCGCCCAACACCTGCAGGC
>NZ_JBKYMO010000198.1:0-10161 GCF_047302915.1 Massilia sp. CT11-108
CCGCGTGGGGGGCGCGTTCCGCCACCAGGCGTGGCGCTTCGCCATCACGTCGCTGCAACGGCGGCCCGGCGCGACGGTCGTGCAGATCGTGTCGCTGTCGCTGGGCCTGATGGCGCTGCTCGTGCTGACCGTCGTGCGCGGCGACCTGATGTCCGCGTGGCGCATGGCGACGCCGCCCGATGCGCCGAACCGCTTCATCATCAACATCCAGCCCGACCAGCGCGACGGCGTCGCCCGCACGCTCCGCGCGGCCGGCGTGCCCGACCCGACCTTGTATCCGATGATCCGCGGCCGGCTCGTCGCCGTGAACGGCAACGCGGTGACCGCGACCACGTACACGGACGAGCGGGCGAAAGGCCTCGCGGAGCGTGAATTCAACCTGTCCTCGACGGCGGACCTGCCGGCGACGAACGAGATCGTGGCGGGCCGCTGGTACCGCGATGCGCCGGGCGTGGCCGAAGCCTCGGTCGAGCAGGGCCTCGCGAACACGCTGCGCCTGAAGCTGGGCGACACGATGCGCTTCGACATGGGCGGCCAGATCGTCGACGCGCAGATCACGAGCCTGCGCAAGCTGGAATGGGGATCGATGCGGGCGAACTTCTTCGTCATCATCAACCCGGCCGCGATGAAGGATGCGCCGACGACGTACATGACGGCATTCCACCTGGCCGCGCGCGGCATCGGCCTGGCCAACACGCTGACGCGCGCGTGGCCGAATCTCACCGTCATCGACGTCAGCGGGATCATCCGGCAGGTGCAGGAAGTGCTGGACCAGGTCGTCGTGGCGGTGGAATTCCTGTTCATGTTCACGCTGGCCTCGGGCGTGCTGGTGCTGTACGCGGCGCTGATGGGATCGCAGGCCGAGCGCACCCGCGAAGCGGGCCTGCTGCGCGCGCTGGGCGCCACGCGCGGCCAGCTGGCGCAGGCGCAGCGTATCGAGTTCATGCTGGTCGGCGGCCTGTCCGGGTTGCTGGCGGCATCGGGCGCGGCGGCGCTGGGCTGGGCGTTGGCCAGGTACCAGTTCAAGTTCCCGTGGACGTTCGATCCGACCGTGTGGGGCGCGGGACTGGTCGTGGGCGCCGTGTGCGCGCTCGTCGGCGGCTGGCTCGGCCTGCGCAATGTGTTGCGGCAGCCACCGTTGCAGACACTCAGGGAAGCTTGACGTTCCAGTGGTGCGTGCGTTGCGCTATCATGGACGGATGTCCGATACCAACGCACCCCAAGAGTCCCAGGACGCGCAGGAAGAGACGCGCAGCCTGTACGAGATCATCGGCGGCGAAACCCGCCTGCGCGAACTGGTCGACCGTTTCTACGACCTGATGCAACTGGAGCCGGATTTCGCCGGCATCCACGCGATGCACCCCGTCCCCAACGACGGCTCGCGCGAGAAGCTGTTCATGTTCCTGTCCGGCTGGATGGGCGGGCCGAACCTCTTCATCGAACGCTACGGCCACCCGATGCTGCGCGCGCGCCACCTGCCGTTCGCCATCGGCACGTCCGAGCGCGACCAGTGGCTGCGCTGCATGGCGATGGCGCTGGAAGATCTCGGCTACGACTACGAATTGCGCCTCGCGCTGATGCAGTCGTTTTACCAGACCGCCGACTGGATGCGGAACCGTCCGCATTAATATGCCAACGCTTGAATTCATCGTGCTCGCCGTGGCGCTGCTGGTCGTGCTCGGCCTGCAGGTCGTTCTCTTGAGCCGCGCGCGCCGCGGCGGCGACGAGCGCCACGCCTTCGAACGCCTGGAGCGCGAGCTGCGCCAGGAATTGCAGACCAGCGCCCAGTCCACGCGCCAGGAACTGGCCGCGCATCTCGCGCAGAACCAGGCCGCCACCGTGCAGCAGCTGGACGGCATGCGCCAGCAGATCCAGTTGAATTCGCAGGGCGGGCGCGAGGAACAGGCGCGCGCGCTCAAGCGTTTTTCCGACACGCTGAACGGCGCGCTCGCGAACCTGACGGAATCGAACGCGCAGCGCATGCTGGAGATCCGCGCGACGCTCGAGGCCAAGATCCGCGACCTGCAGAACGATAACGCCAGGCGCCTGGAAGAGATGCGCCAGACCGTCGACGAAAAGCTGCACGCGACGCTGGAGACGCGCCTCACGGAATCGTTCCGGCAAGTGTCCGACCGGCTGGAAAAGGTGCACCAGGGCCTGGGCGAGATGCAGCAGCTGGCCGTCGGCGTGGGCGACCTGAAACGCGTGCTCGTCAACGTGAAGACGCGCGGCACGTGGGGCGAGGTGCAGCTGGAGATGCTGCTCGAGCAGATCCTCACGGTCGACCAGTACGCGAAAAACGTCGAGACCGTGCGCGGGTCGAACGCGCGCGTGGAATTCGCGATCAAGCTGCCGGGCTCAATCGACGGCGGTCCTCCGCTGTGGCTGCCCATCGACGCCAAGTTCCCCAAGGAGCAGTACGAACGCCTGCTGGAAGCGGCCGAGCAGGGCGATGCCGACGGTGTCGCGCGCTCGGGCGCGGAACTGGAACGCGCCGTGCGCGGCGAAGCGAAGACCATCTGCGAAAAATACGTGGCCCCGCCGGCGACGACGGATTTCGCCATCCTGTTCCTGCCGACCGAGGGCCTGTACGCGGAAGTGATGCGCCGCCCGGGCCTGGCCGACGACCTGCAGCGCACCTTGCGCGTGACGATCGCGGGGCCGTCGACGCTGGCGGCGCTGCTCAACAGCCTTCAAATGGGCTTCCGCACGCTGGCGCTGGAAAAACGCTCGTCGGAAGTGTGGCAGGTGCTGGGCGCCGTGAAGACGGAATTCGGCAAGTTCGGCGACGTGCTGGCGCAGACCAAGCTCACGCTGGAACGCGCCGCGAAGAACATCGAAAGCGCCGAGGTGCGCAGCCGGCAGATGGCGCGCAAGCTCAAGTCGGTGGAGGCGTTGCCGAGCGAGGCGGCGCAACTGATGTTGGGCACGTCGAGCGTCGACGCCGACGATTGAACCGCGGACATTGTTGCAACCCCGTGCCCACCCGTACCGGAAGTTTCCTGGTCGCCTGGTGGGACCGGGACCTCATCGAGTCCACTGACAAAGCAACGTCGACAGCTTCTCAGTCAACCTGAGTGCAAAATTTTTGCTTTTAATCAAATTATTATTCGTTATTCACATGCTCGAACGGACGCCATACTGTTAGCTTCTTGAACTAGTTACTTGCGAAAATGAATAGAGCTGCAGACGCCTGTCTTTCCTCTTCCATCGCGGCAAACCGTCAGTCCTTCTTTTACCCCCGTGCGAAGTCTCTTCTTGCGAAGGCCAATGTGCGCCTCGACGGCAGCGCGCCATGGGACATGCGGATTCATCGTTCCGGCGTCCTCAAGCGCGCTTTTTTGCGGGGCAACCTGGGATTGGGCGAAGCATACATGGACGGCGACTGGGATGCCGAACAGCTCGACGAATTTTTTTGCCGCCTGCTTGCAGCGCGCGTGGAGGACGACGTTAATCCGATCGGCCTGACGCTCAATCGTGTTGTCGCCGGCCTGCTCAATCGGCAGACCTTGCGTCGCGCCTGGCAGGTAGGCGAAGTTCATTACGATCTGGGAAACGACTTCTACGCTGCCATGCTGGACCCGCGCATGACGTACACCTGCGGCTACTGGAAGGACGCGGCCAATCTGGCCGACGCCCAGGAAGCGAAACTGGAACTCGTCTGCAAGAAGCTGCAACTGGAACCGGGCATGCGGGTCCTCGATATTGGCTGCGGCTGGGGCAGCTTCATGCGCTACGCGACCGAACGCTACAAGGTGGAATGCGTCGGCGTGACGATTTCGGCGGAACAGGCGAACTATGCACGGGAGCGCTACCCCGACGCCAAACTCGACTTCAGACTGCAGGATTACCGCACGGTGAACGAGCGCTTCGACCGCATCGTCAGTATCGGGATGTTCGAGCACGTGGGGCACAAGAACTACCGTACTTACATGCAGGTGGCACACCGGTGCCTGTACGACGGGGGCCTGTTCCTGCTTCACACGATAGGCCGCAACCACCGTCACGGCATCTCGGATCCGTGGATCGACAAGTATATCTTCCCGAACGGCGAACTGCCGTCGCTGGGACACATCAGCGATGCCATCGAAGGCCTCTTCATCGCCGAGGACGTGCATAACTTCGGGGCGGACTACGACAGGACGCTGATGGCCTGGCATGAGAACTTCGAAACGGCATGGCCGCGTTTCGCCGACCGGCTGGGCCAGCGGTTCTATCGGATGTGGCGGTATTACCTGCTATCGTGCGCCGGCGCATTCCGCGCGCGCGACCTGCAGCTCTGGCAATGGGTGTTGTCGAAGGAAGGCGTGCCCGGCGGCTATTCGCGTGTCAGCTGACGCCTCGCGCCGCACTTCCCAACCCGCCCGCCATAGATCATGATTTTGCCAAGATTGACTCATTTTTTTTACAGCTTCCTGCCTTCCTCCAACCAGATCGGTGCGCGCGAACGCCTGCGCAGCTGTTTCGGCGCCCTGATCGGCATCCTGATCACCGGCGCCGTGACGAGCCTCGCGTTGGGGCATTCATCGTCCGATTTGCCGCTGCTCGTGGCGCCAATGGGCGCCTCCGCAGTCCTGCTCTTCGGCATGCCTGCCAGTCCACTGGCCCAGCCCTGGTCGCTGGTCGGCGGGAACCTGATCGCGGCGCTGTTGGGCGTGACATGCGCGCGCTGGATCGACATGCCTCTGGCGGCGTCCGCGCTGGCCGTGGGACTCTCGATCGCCCTGATGTTTCCCCTGCGCTGCTTTCACCCTCCATCCGGCGCGGTTGCGCTGACGGCCGTGTTGGGCGGCCCGGCGATCCACGCCCTCGGCTACCGGTTCGCGGTGCTGCCGATCGGCCTGAACTCCCTGGTCCTGCTTGCAAGTGCGATCGTCTACCACCGCATGACGGGGCATCGTTATCCGCACCGGGCACGGGCCAGGCGCGCGCCAACGAACGACGAGAAGGCGCCGTTTACACGCGCCGACCTCGAAGCGGTGCTCATGGCGCGCAACGAAATGCTGGACATCGATGTCGGCGACCTCGAGGCGGTCCTCGGCGACGTCGAAGTGCGGGCTTATCGCCGCCGGATGGACAAACTCGACTGCGCGCGTGTCATGACGACCGGCGTCCTGGCCGTGGCGCCGACCGTCAGCGTCAGCAGTGCATGGGCGATACTCGTGCACCACAAGATCAAGGCGCTGCCGGTGCTCGACGACGAGCGCTCGGTGGTGGGCATCGTCACGCAAATGGACTTCATACGCCACGGCGCGCTTCCGCCTTTCATGGACAACACCGACGCCCGGCAGGTCGGCGACATCATGAGCGTCCCCGTCAAGACGGTGCGCGCGTCCCAGCTGGTTGCCGACCTCGTTCCGATGTTCGCCAGTTTCGGGCACCATCACCTTCCCGTCATCGATGCCGCCGGCAAGTTCGCCGGCATGATCACGCAGGCCAACCTGGTCAGAGGCCTGCACCAGCAACCAATAAGCGATGTCGATCCGCCTCGCCCTGCCGCGCCGATTGCGATGCCGGTCGAACATCCAGCGTAATCTCAACATGGACATCAATCTTGCCCGCACGTTTCTCGCAGCCGCGGAAAGTGGAAGTTTCATCGCTGCAGCCGAACGCATGCACGTGTCACAGACCGCGATCAGCGCGCGCATCCGTACGCTGGAGCAGCAACTGGGACGACGCCTGTTCGCACGCAGCAAGGCCGGTACCCGGCTGACGCTGGCCGGCGAGCATTTCATACGACATGCCACGAACATGGTGCAAATCTGGGAGCGAGCCCGCCAGCAGGCTGCCCTGCCACCAGGACGAGAAGACGGCATCAGCGTTGGCGGCGAACTGAGCCTTTGGAACCCGCTGCTTGCCGACTGGCTGATCTGGATGCGCCGGCACTGCCCCAAGATCGCGCTGCGCGCCGAAGTGGGCCAGCCCACGCATCTGCTCGACCAGGTGAAAGACGGCGCACTGGATATCGCCCTGCTCTACAATCCACCGCAGCGTCCTGGACTGGTCACGGAACTGCTGGTTGAGGAAAAGCTGATCATGATTACCTCGGATCCAGGGCAGGGGATGTATCCCGACCAGTACATCTATGTCGATTGGGGACCCAACTTCGCGGCGAACCACCAGGCTGCCTTTCCCGAATTGAATAGCCCGCCCATCTACATGTCGCTGGGGCCCCTGGCCCTGACCTACCTGTTGACGGTCGGCGGCGCCGGTTATTTCCGCATCGGCGCGGCAAAGCCCTTGCTGGAAGCTGGACTGGTGCACCGCGTCAGCGATGCACCGGAATTCTCCCACTCCGCCTATGCCGTGTACGCTGCGCAGCGCGACAACAGGACAATGGAACGTGCCGTCGCCGGGCTGCGCATCGCCGCAGCGGTACCGGAGCGCTCCGGCCAAGGGCATGCGATCGCGGCGCGCCCGCAACTGTCGCAAGCGAAATCATGCGTCAAGGCGGACGCGCTTAAATGACTTCGGATGAGCGCCGTGGGCACGTGACAGTCAAATCAGGCCCTCGAACAACAACACGTCGACCATGTCGCCAGCCTGCACCGTGCCTTGCTCATCGTGCAGCACCACCATGCAATTCGCCTCCGACATCGACCGCAGGATCCCCGACCCCTGCGCCCCCGTGATCGCGACGGCCGGCTGGCCATCCGCGCCGCGGGCCAGGATGCCGCGCTGGTATTCCGTGCGGCCCGGTTTCTTGCGGATCATCGCGGCCGAGCGGGCGCGCACCAGTTCCAGTGGCGCCTCGGCCCCCATCATGCGCAGCAGCGCCTCGCGCGCGAAGAAGTAGAACGACACCATCACCGCCACCGGATTGCCCGGCAGCCCGAACAGGAAGGCGCTGCGGCCGTTCGAGGCGATGCGGCCGAAGGCCAGCGGGCGGCCCGGGCGCATGCCGATCTTCCAGAACGTCACGTCGCCCAGGCGCGCCATGATCTGCTTCGTGTAGTCGGCCGCGCCGACGGAGACGCCGCCGGAGGTGATGATGGCGTCCGCGTTCTCGCACGCGTCGCGCAACGCCTGTTCGAGCGCCTGCGGATCGTCGCGCACGACGCCCATGTCGATCAGGTCGCAGCCCAGGCGCTGCAGCATGCCGTAGATCGTGTAGCGGTTGCTGTCGTAGACGCAGCCTTCGTCCAGCGGCTGGCCGATCGAGCGCAGCTCGTCGCCGGTCGAGAAGAATGCCACGCGCAGGCGGCGCCGCACGGGGACTTCCGCCACGCCCAGCGACGCGAGCAGCCCGAGGTCGGCCGGACGCACGATCTTGCCGGCGCGCAGCGCGGCGCTGCCGGCCTTCAGGTCTTCGCCGGCCAGGCGGCGGTTGTCGCCCGTGCGGATGGTGCCGGGTGCGATGACCATCGTGTCGCCCTCGACGCTGACGAATTCCTGCGGCACGACGCTGTCGCAGCCGGCCGGCATGACGCCACCCGTCATGATGCGCACGCATTCGCCCGCTTGCGGGCTGCCGTCGAATGCGCGGCCGGCGTACGCGGTGCCGATCACCCGCAGGCGCGCGGGCGCGTCGGCCGAGAGGTCCGATCCGCGCAGCGCGTAGCCGTCCATCGCCGAGTTGTCGTGGGCCGGCACGTTGATCGGAGAAATGATGTCGGCCGCGAGCACGCGGCCCAGCGCGGCGCGCAGCGCCACCATCTCCGTCGCGCGCACGGGCGTGACGAATTCGCGGATGATGCGCTGGGCGTCGCGCACGGGCAGGGCGTCCGGGTCGTATGCGGACAGGCAGCTCACCACGTCGGCCAGGCGCGGCACTTTCAAGGGTTCGAGTTCGCGCAATTCGTCGAGCGTGTTGATGTTGCGGAAGGCGTCGGCGTCGTCGAACAGCACCTCGGTGACCTTGATCTGCGGGTACCAGCCGTCCATGCGCCGCCCGCCGCGATCGAGGTAGGCCGACAGCACGGGCTCCAGGCCGGCCTTCAGCAGGCAGAACACGGGATGCACCTGGCGCCGGCCGTTTTCTTCGGTGACGGCGACGGCGAGATCGGCACCGGCCGCGCGCAGGCCCTCGTGCAGGCGCTCCGCGAGGTCGGCCGGCAGGAACGGCGAATCGCACGGCGCCGTGAGCAGGTAAGTCGTCGCGCAGCGGCGCAAGCCTGCCTGCAGGCCGGCGAGCGGACCCGCGTAGTCCGGCGTATCGTCCGGCCAGACCGCTACGCCGTACGCGGCATACGTATCGAGGTTGCGGTTGGCGTTGATGGCGACCGTGGCCACCTGCGGTTCGAGGCGCGCCAGCACGTGCGCGGCCATGGTCGTGCCGCCGAAGGGCTGCAGGCCCTTGTCGACGTGGCCCATGCGCGTGCCGCGGCCGCCGGCCAGGATCAGGCCGCTGATGGATTCCTTGTTCATGTTTTTTTATCCGCCGATGTAGGACATTTCGATTTTCTGTGCGCTGGCCGCCCGCGGGGAAAGGCCCGCCGTGTTGACGGTGCGCGTTTCGGAATAGCGGTCGGCGCGCGCGCGCCAGAGCCGGGCGATGGCCGTCTGCATCTCCTGGTCCGTGCGCCCGCCGCGCAGCAGCTCGCGCAGGTCGTGGCCGCGCGTCGCGAACAAACACGTGTACAGCTTGCCCTCGGTGGACAGGCGGATGCGCGAACAGTCGTGGCAGAACGCCTGCGTGACGCTGGAGATCATGCCGACTTCGCCCCCGCCGTCGACATAGCGCCAGCGCTGCGCCGTCTCGCCCGCGTAGTTGGCGCCGATCGGTTCGAGCGGCATCTCGGCCGAGATGCGGCGCACGACTTCGCTCGACGGCACGACTTCCGTCATGTTCCAGCCGTTCGACGCGCCCACGTCCATGTATTCGATGAAGCGCAGGATCGCCGGCGTGCCCTTGAAGTGGCGCGCCATCGGCAGGATCTGGCCGTCGTTCATGCCGCCCTTGACGACCATGTTGACCTTGATGGGGCCAAGGCCGGCGGCGTGGGCGGCGTCGATGCCGGCCAGGACATCGGCCACGGCGAAGTCGACGTCGTTCATGCGCTTGAACACCGCGTCGTCGATGGCGTCGAGCGAGACGGTCACGCGGTCCAGGCCCGCGTCCTTCAAGGTCTGCGCCTTGCGCGCCAGCAGCGAGCCGTTGGTCGTGAGCGTGAGGTCGAGCGGGCGGCCGGACGGCGTCTCGATGGCGCGCAGCTGTTCGACCAGGCGCTCCAGGTTCTTGCGCAGCAGCGGCTCGCCGCCCGTCAGGCGGATCTTTTCGACGCCATGGGCCACGAACAGCCGCGCCACGCGCGCGATCTCTTCGAAATTGAGCAGCGCCGCGTGGGGCAGGTAGGCGTAATCCTTGTCGAAGACTTCCTTCGGCATGCAGTACACGCAGCGGAAGTTGCAACGGTCCGTGACGGAGATGCGCAGGTCGTGCAGGGGCCGCCCGAGGGCGTCGGCGAGCAGGCCGGTCGGTGTCTCCAGCGTGTCGGGGACGGCCAGCGCGGGCGCGCGCGCGTCGGCCACCATGATGATTTTTTCAGCCATGCCAATACGATAGCAGAAGGCCGGCCAGGGCGCAGGCGAGGATGGTCTTGATCGTCCCGGTTCTGTAGCGCAATAACGCCACCGCGGCGGCCGTGCCGATGGCGATCGCGTCCCAGCGCGGCGCGCCGTGGTCGAGGAAGACGTGGGCGCCGAAGAACACGGCCAGGCTCGCGATGACGCCGACGACGGCCGCCGAGATCGCCGTCAGCGGCGCTGTCAGCCGCACGTCGCCGCGCGTGGACTCGACCAGCGGTCCGCCGGCGAGGATGAACACGAATGACGGTAAAAACGTGAAGAACGTCACCACACAAGCCGCGACCATGCCGGCCAGGAAGCGGGCGTCCGATCCGAACAGCGCATGGGTCCAGCCGCCGACGAAGCCGACGAACGCGACGATCATGATCAGGGGCCCGGGCGTCGTCTCGCCCAGCGCGAGGCCGTCGATCATCTGGCCGGCGTCGAGCCAGTGATACTGTTCGACGGCGTGCTGCACGACGTAGGGCAGCACGGCATACGCGCCGCCGAACGTCAGCAGCGCCATCTTGCCGAAGAACGCGCCCATGCGCGGCAGTTCGCCGTCCGGTCCGTAGACGAGGGCCAGTCCCGCCCAGCCAGCCAGTCCGAGCGCGCAGCCGGCCACGCCGACGGTCGCCAGGCGCCGCCAGGTGA
>NZ_JBKYMO010000199.1:0-10140 GCF_047302915.1 Massilia sp. CT11-108
CACGAAGCAATCGGAAGTGGTTCCAAGAAAAGCCTCTAAGCTTCAGTCATACGAGACCGTACCGCAAACCGACACAGGTGGGCGAGATGAGTATTCTAAGGCGCTTGAGAGAACTCGGGAGAAGGAACTCGGCAAATTGGTACCGTAACTTCGGGATAAGGTACGCCCCGGTAGCTTGAATGGTTTACTCCATGAGGGTGAAAGGGTTGCAATAAACTGGTGGCTGCGACTGTTTAATAAAAACACAGCACTCTGCAAACACGAAAGTGGACGTATAGGGTGTGACGCCTGCCCGGTGCTGGAAGATTAAATGATGGGGTGCAAGCTCTTGATTGAAGTCCCAGTAAACGGCGGCCGTAACTATAACGGTCCTAAGGTAGCGAAATTCCTTGTCGGGTAAGTTCCGACCTGCACGAATGGCGTAACGATGGCCACACTGTCTCCTCCCGAGACTCAGCGAAGTTGAAATGTTTGTGATGATGCAATCTACCCGCGGCTAGACGGAAAGACCCCATGAACCTTTACTGTAGCTTTGCATTGGACTTTGAACCAATCTGTGTAGGATAGGTGGGAGGCTTTGAAGCGGGGACGCCAGTTCTCGTGGAGCCAACCTTGAAATACCACCCTGGTTCGTTTGAGGTTCTAACCTTGGCCCGTGATCCGGGTCGGGGACAGTGCATGGTAGGCAGTTTGACTGGGGCGGTCTCCTCCTAAAGTGTAACGGAGGAGTTCGAAGGTACGCTAGGTACGGTCGGACATCGTGCTAATAGTGCAATGGCATAAGCGTGCTTAACTGCGAGACCGACAAGTCGAGCAGGTACGAAAGTAGGACATAGTGATCCGGTGGTTCTGTATGGAAGGGCCATCGCTCAACGGATAAAAGGTACTCTGGGGATAACAGGCTGATTCCTCCCAAGAGTTCATATCGACGGGGGAGTTTGGCACCTCGATGTCGGCTCATCACATCCTGGGGCTGTAGCCGGTCCCAAGGGTATGGCTGTTCGCCATTTAAAGTGGTACGTGAGCTGGGTTTAAAACGTCGTGAGACAGTTTGGTCCCTATCTGCCGTGGGCGTTGGAAATTTGAAGGGGGCTGCTCCTAGTACGAGAGGACCGGAGTGGACGAACCTCTGGTGTACCGGTTGTCACGCCAGTGGCATTGCCGGGTAGCTAAGTTCGGAAGAGATAACCGCTGAAAGCATCTAAGCGGGAAACTCGCCTTGAGATGAGATTTCCCGGAGCCTTGAGCTCCTTGAAGGGTCGTTCGAGACCAGGACGTTGATAGGTCAGGTGTGGAAGTGCAGTAATGCATTAAGCTAACTGATACTAATTGCCCGTACGGCTTGTCCCTATAACCTTGGCAGTCATTGCCAACGCAAGGGTTCAGCTGTTTGTTGAGACAACAGATTACGAAAACTGCTTCTTCCGGATTCAGAGTGACGCATGCACTATGCAAGCGGCACTCGTACAAGTTATGCCTGATGACCATAGCAAGTCTGTACCACCCCTTCCCATCCCGAACAGGACCGTGAAAAGACTCTGCGCCGATGATAGTGCTGCAACCAGTGTGAAAGTAGGTTATCGTCAGGCTAGTTATATGCAGAAGCCCGTTCAGTTGATACTGAGCGGGCTTTTTGCTTTCTAGATCCTCTCGAGCTTCTTCAGCACACCCGGAGACAACACGAGATCCGTCGCCTTCAGGTTCTCGCGCAGGTGGGCACTCGACGACGTCCCGGGAATCAGCAGAATGTTCGGCGACCGCTGCAACAGCCAGGCGATTGCTACCTGCATCGGCGTCGCCCCCAACTCGGCTGCGACTGCGGACAACGCATCCGACTGCAGCGGCGAAAAGCCACCGAGCGGGAAGAACGGCACATACGCAATACCGTCGCGCGCCAGGGCATCGACCAGCGCATCGTCATTGCGGTGTACGAGGTTGTACATGTTCTGCACGCACGCGATCGGCACGATGCGCCGTGCGTCCTCGACTTGCTTCATCGTCACGTTGCTCAGGCCGACGTGCTTGATGAGACCTTCCTCGCGCAGCTCCGCCAATGTCGTCACCTGTTCTTCGAGCGACCCTTCCGCCGGACCATGGACATCCAACATGCTGCGGAAATTGACCACCTCCAGCACGTCCAGGCCGAGATTGCGCAGATTATCGTGCACGGCCTCGCGCAGTTCCTTCGGCGACGTGGCCGGCAACCACGCACCCTGGGCGTCCCGTCGCGCACTGACCTTGGTGACGATGACGAGGTCGTCCGGATACGGATGCAGCGCTTCCCGGATCAATTGATTGGTGATGTGAGGGCCGTAGAAATCCGAAGTGTCGATGTGGTTGACGCCGAGCGCCACCGCGTCGCGCAGCACGGCGAGCGCGGCCTCCCGATCCCGCGGCGGCCCGAAGACGCCGGGTCCTGCCAGCTGCATGGCACCATAGCCGAGGCGCCGGACGGTGCGGTCGCCGAGTTGATACGTGGTGGACATTGAGATTCTCCTTGATGGATAGTGAACAGTGCAGCCACGATAAGCCCGCGACGATCTCAGGACAATCCGGCATAATCCGCATGGGTTGTACGTCAAAACGGACAATGGAAAACACATGAAAGTCGATCTGGGCGATCTGTCCGCCTTCGTCGCCGTCGCGCGTGCCGGTGGCTTCCGCGATGCCGCGCGGGCCACGAGCGGCAGCGCATCCGGTCTCAGCGATGCGGTACGGCGCCTCGAAGCAAAGCTCGGCGTGCGCCTGCTCAACCGCACCACGCGCAGCGTCGTGCCGACGGAAGCGGGCCGTAGCCTGCTTGCGCGCCTGGACCCCGTGCTCACCGAAGTCGAGAGTGCGCTCGACGTGGTCAATGGTTTTCGCGATACGCCCACCGGCACTCTCAAACTCAATGTACCGATGAGTGCGGCCCGGCTCGTGCTGCCGTCCATTGTGCCGCGCTTCCTGGCCGCGTACCCCGAAATCCGCCTGGAAGTGATCGCGGACGAGAGCTTCGTCGACGTGCTCGCGGCCGGCTGCGATGCGGGTATCCGCTACGAGGAAAAGCTCGAGCAGGACATGGTCGCCGTGCCCATCGGCCCGCGCATCCAGCGCATGGCCGCAGCCGCGGCGCCCGACTATCTCGACCGGCGCGGCCGCCCTCAGCATCCGCGCGACTTGCTGGACCACGCTTGCATGCGCGCGCGTTTTGCCAGCGGCGCCGTCATCCGCTGGACGTTCGAACGCGGCGGCGAGACGATCACGATCGATCCGCCCGGACAATTGCTCGTCCAGGTGGGCGGCGCTCTCGACCTGAAAATCGACGTCGCCGTCGCCGGCACGGGCATCGTCTACCTGTTCGAGGACTGGCTGCGCCCGTATATCGACCGCGGCGAGCTCGAGCCCGTGCTGGAATCGTGGTGGCCATCCTTTTCCGGCCCGTATCTCTACTATCCGGGGCGCAGGCTCGTCCCCGCGCCACTACGCGCCTTCATCGATTTCATCCGCGCGGATCAGTGACCGCGCTGATAGGTGCCGATCAGTTCCGCCTGCGCCTTCACATGTCCCTGCATCGCCTTTTCCAGCTGGGGCTTGGTCGGGTGACGCAGGTCGGGCAGCACGGTGTCGAGCGCATATAATTTATGCACGTAGCGGTGCCGTCCGATGGGCGGACATGGCCCGCCGTAGCGCGTGTTCTTGAAATCGTTCAGGCCGGCTTGCGTGCCGCGCGGCAGTTCCGCCTCGCGTATCCCGGCGGGAAGGTGGTTGGCCTGCGGCGGCAGGTTGTACAGCACCCAGTGCACCCAGGTCATTTTCGGTGCCGCTGGATCGGGCGCGTCCGGGTCGTCGATGATGAGGACGAGGCTGCGGGTGTCGGGCGGGACGCCGGACCACGACAGCGCGGGCGACGTATTCGCGCCATCGCATGTGTGGATGGCGGGGATGGGGCCGCCGGGCGTGAAGTCGGCCGAGGTCAATGTCAGGCTCATGCTTGCCTCCCTGGAGTCGAAACGCTACAGGCTTCGACATCGGCAAACGCTCTCGGTTGCACCGCTTCCAGCCGTCACAGCAGGCGCGCGATCGTCGCGTCGCCGCTGCGTGAACGGCTGGGCAAACACCCGCCACCGTCTGTGCTCCCCCCGATATCGGAACTTGAAGGTAGGCCAGTGTCGCCCAGTTCGTAAAATTCTTGTCCACGATGCCGTGGACACAGGAGCATTATCCGGGTGCAAGCGCCCTCATCTGTTCGCCGCCTCACACAACACGGCCGCGGCCACGCCGGCGTCAGGACCGCGGTTCGCCGACCTGGATCGGGTCACGGCGCGGAATGATGTACCAGAGTCCCACAAAGAGGAGGAGTGAGGCAACCGCGGCAGCGATACTGAGCGAGAGCATGTCGGTTGCAAGCGACACGACCGTCAACATGTCGAGCGACAGCCCAAGAGCCAGTGGCATCAACGCACCCCGGATGGCTTTGCGCGCTACCTTGACCATGAGCGACGTCGCGTAACCGTGCTGGGCGCGGTAATACACTGCCGGCGTCATCAGGAGAGCCATCGCGATCACCATCAAAGCGAGGCCGACCATGTGGCACGCCTGTGCGTACGGCGCGAGGTCATTGAACCGTTCGTTGAACACGGCGATCGTCTGGAAACCAAACACCGCCTGCAGGCCTGGGAGAATGCAGCGCGCCTCTTCGATGATGTCGCGCATGGCTCGGTGGTTCTTTTCTTGTTGAGAAGCTTGATCGTCCATGGGATGACAGTAGCGCCAAACACGGCTGTGTTCAACCGACCGCACGATTGAAGCACGTCGTTACGCGTGGACGATGCCGGCCTGCGATGCCCATTGTTCCAGGCTGTGCCGCTGGATCGCCGCCGCCATCAGGTCGGGGAATAAATCTGGCGTGCAGGCGAAGCAGGGGATGCCCAGCGCGGCCAGCTGCGCCGCATTGTTGCGGTCGTACGAAGGGGCGCCACTGTCGTCCAGCGCGAGCAGGGATATCACCTGCGCGCCGCTGCCGACGAGGCTCGCCGCGCGCCGCAGCATCTCCGCATTGTTGCCGCCCTCGTACAAGTCGCTGATCAGGACGAAGATCGTGTCCTGCGGCCGCGTGACGAGACCCTGGCAATACGCGAGCGCGCGGTTGATGTCCGTGCCGCCGCCGAGCTGCGTGCCGAACAGGACCTCGACCGGGTCGTGCAGCAGCGGCGTCAGGTCAACGACGGCCGTGTCGAACACGACCACCGACGTCGTCACCGCCTTGATGCTCGCAAGGACCGCCGCGAACACGCTCGCGTACACGACGGACGGCGCCATCGATCCGCTCTGGTCGACGCACAGCACGATGTCGCGCAGCGAGCGTCCGCGCCGGCCGTAGCCGATGCGCGTCTCCGGGATGATCGTCTGGTAGTCCGGTTGATAGTGCCGCAGGTTGGCGCGGATGGTGCGCAGCCAGTCGATGTCCTGGTGGCGCGGGCGCCGGTTGCGCGCCGCCCGGTTCAGGCTTCCCGACACGGCCTGGCGCATCGGCGTGGACAGCTTCTTTTCCAGTTCCTCGACGACCTTCGCAACGACGGCGCGGGCCGTCGCGCGCGTCTTGTTCGGCAGGACGCGGTTCAGGCTGAGGAGCGTCGCGACGAGGTGCACGTCCGGCTCGACGGCCGCCAGCATCTCCGGTTCGCACAGCATCTGCTGCAGGCCGAGGCGGTCGAACGCATCCTTCTGCATCACCTGCACGACGCTGGACGGGAAGTACTGGCGGATGTCGCCCAGCCAGCGCGCCACGCGCGGTGCCGATCCACCCAGGCCGCCGCTGCGCGTCTCCGGACCGGCGCCGTACAGCGCGTCGAGTGCCGCATCGATCGCGGCATCGGCACCGCCCAAGTTGAGTGATTCGCCCGCGTCCTGGCCCAGCACGAGGCGCCAGCGGCGCGCTGCTTCTTGTTCATTCGCCATGGACGGCCTCCTGGAGTGACCGAGTCCCGAACAGCGTGTGCAGGATGGGCAGCACGCGGCGCGCCCGCGCCGGATCGATGGCCGTTGCCGCCGCGGCGTGCGTGACCGCGCCGCCTGCTTGCGCCGCACGCTGGCCCAGTTCGCGCCGCTCCGGTGCGCTGAACGTGGCGACCGTCCGGCGCAGCAGCGGCAGCAGTTCCGTGAACACATGGTCCGGCTGCGCGAGCAGCCAGGCGTTCACGATATGCCACAACGGGTCGCTGTGCGCGAGCAGCGCGCCGCTGCCCTGTAAAAACCCTTCGAGCCAGTGCGCGGTAACGAGCGGCGGCACGGCCGGCGAGCAACGCAGCGCGAGCTGGCGCGCGGCGCGCTCGCTGTCCCAGCGTCCCTGCTCGGTGAGGATGCGGCCGCACCGCCCCGCCAGCAGCGGATGCGACAAATCGCTCGTCGCGCCGGCCTCCAGCGCATCGAACCAGGCCGCCGCATGCGCCTCGTCCTGCAACAGGCGCACGGCCTGGTCGGCCGCGATGATCTGGCCCAGCAGTGCGGCGGCCGCATCGTCCGCGACGCCGCGCAGGCCGTACGGCAGCGCGATGCACGCGCGCGCCAGGAGACCGTCGACGACGCTCGCCAGTGCCTGCGTGTCCACGTTGCGCGCGCTGCCGTAGCGCAGCACGTTGACGAGCGACGGCAGCGCCGCCAGCAGCGGCCCGAGGTCGGGCGTCAACGTGCCCACTTCCTGGATGCGCGCCATCAGCGGATCGACGGCCGCGCGCAGGTCGGCCAGCAAGATCGTCTCCATCAGGCGCGTGAGTTCCGGCAGGGTGTGCACCTGCGCGGCGCGGTCGGCGGCGAGCGCAGTTGCGGCGCTGTCGAGCGTGGCGCCCCAGCGGCTCGCGGCGATCAGGTCGACGGCGAATTCCGGCTCCCACGCGAGCTGCCATTGCTCGTGGAACGTGCCCGTCCGGCCGCGGACGGTCTGCTGCCGGCCCCACGGGACGCCCAGCAGCGCGAGGCGATGCAGCAGCACGCTCTTTTCCAGGTGAGCGGGCTGGCGCAGGTCGAGGTCGAGCTCCGTCATGTCCGCCCGCACGGGCATGCGCAGGCGCTTCTGCTGCGCGGCCACGTCCTGCGCGAGCGGCACGGCCGGCACGTCGTCCGGCACGGTGCCCAGCGCCTCGTCGACGAGCAGTTCGCGCCGGATCAGACGCAGCGGCGCGTCGCTGTCGTAGCAGAACACGGCGCGCACGGCTTCCATCAATTCATCCAGGCCCGGACGTGGACGGTCGCGCAGCGCGGCCAGCGTGTCGGCCAGGCGCGCCGCCTCGATCACGTGGGCGGACGATGCGTCGAGATCGTGCTTGCGAAGGAGCGTCGCGACTTCCGTCAGCCAGTGCAGGCCGGCGCGCTCGCGATGGCGCCACAGGTGGCGATACCAGCCGGGCGCCGTCACGCCCGCGCCGTAGCCGCTGGCGAACGTGAGGCGGCCGTGCGTCCACGGCACCCACGTCGCCGCGATCTTTTCCTTCGCCAGGCCTTTCAACAGATCGGCGTCGCTCTTCGCGCTGGGCAGCGTCGCGAGGGCCGGCACGTGCCACGCCCCACACACGACGGCGATGCGTTCGCGGCCATCCTTGACGGCCTGGCGGATCGCCGTGCGCATCCACGCTTCGCGTTTTATTTCGACGTCGTCGGACGGCGGGCCGGCTTCGTTGCGCAGCGCCGTCATCATCTCGGCGATGGCGGCGAACAGGTCCAGGCTGTCGCCGCGCTGTTCGACGAGGTGGTCCCACCACGTCTCCGTGTCGCCGTAGCCGGCCGCGCGGGCGAGCCAGCGCAGCGGGTCGTCCTGGATGTCGTCCTTCTTGTCATCCTTCTTGTCGTCCGCTGCGCGCAGTGCGAAGCGGTAGGCCTGCGGCAGATCGCAGAAGCGCAGCTCCGCGCCATGTTCGCTCGCGTAGCGGAGCGCCTGCCATTCCGGCGAATACTCGGCGAACGGGTAGAACACGGCGCGCTGCGGATCGGCCGGCGCGTACAGCAGCAGGGCCACGGGCGGTACCAGCTCCGCATGGCCGGCAAAGGGCGCCAGCGCATCCGCTTCCGCCGGACCCTCGACGAGGATGCAGTCCGGCGCCAGCGCGGACAGCGCGGCCGCCAGGCTGCGCGCGCAACCGGGGCCGTGGTGGCGGACGCCGAACAAGTGGACGCTCATGCCATGACGTCGCGGCAGGCGCGGTACAAGTCCTTCCACCCGTCGCGCTCCTTGACGACGGTCTCCAGGTATTCGAGCATCGCCACGCGGTCCTGCAGCGGATCCTTGACGATCGCGCCGACCATGCCGGCCGCAAGGTCCGCGCCGCGCAGCACGCCGTCGCCGAAGTGCGCCGCCAGCGACAGGCCGTGCGTGACGACGGAGATCGCCTCGGCCGTGCTCATGCTGGCGCTGGGGACTTTCAGCTTCGTCTTGCCGTCGCTGGTGACGCCTTCGCGCAGCTCGCGGAACACGGTGACGATGCGGCGGATCTCTTCCAGCGCCGGCGTCTCGGCCGGCAGCTCCAATGCGCGCCCGATGCTCG
The DNA here is from genome assembly GCF_047302915.1 of Massilia sp. CT11-108. Classification (NCBI taxonomy): domain Bacteria; kingdom Pseudomonadati; phylum Pseudomonadota; class Betaproteobacteria; order Burkholderiales; family Oxalobacteraceae; genus Massilia; species Massilia sp. CT11-108. Next base: position 8,517 of record NZ_JBKYMO010000199.1, read on the forward strand.
CCACGCGCGTCTCGACGATGCGCACTTCCTCGTCGGCCGTGCGCGGCGGCGGCAGCACGACGGTGTTGAAGCGGCGTTTCAGTGCGCTCGACAGCTCGTTGACGCCGCGGTCACGGTCGTTCGCGGTGGCGATGATATTGAAGCCTTTCTCGGCCAGCACCTCGTCGTCCAGTTCCGCGATCGGCAAGACCTTCTCGGACAGGATCGAGATCAGGCCGTCCTGCACCTCGCCCGGCATGCGCGTGAGTTCCTCGATGCGGGCGATGCGTCCCGTGCGCATGGCGCGCATCACGGGACTCGGGACGATGGCCTCCTGCGACGGGCCCTTGGCCAGCAGCTGCGCGTAGTTCCAGCCATAGCGCACGGCTTCCTCGCTGGTGCCGGCGGTGCCGTGCACGACGAGCGTGGAGTCGCCGCTGATCGCGGCCGCGAGATGTTCGGACACCCACGATTTCGCGGTGCCCGGCACGCCGAGCAGCAGCAGGGCGCGGTCGGTGGCGAGCGTGGCGACGGCGATCTCGATCACGCGCGGATTGCCGATGTACTTGGCGCTGATCGTCGCGCCGTTTTCCAGCTCGCCGCCCAGCAGGTATGTCGAGACGGCCCACGGCGACATCTTCCAGCGGGGCGGGCGCTGGCGCGTATCGGCGGCGATCAGCGCTTCCAGCTCGTCGGCGTACTGCTGCTCGGCGTGCTGGCGGAGGACGGAAGAGGTGGCGGTCATGCGGGCTCCTGGAATGAAAGGGTCATCTCGTGGCGCAGGCGCGCGAGATCGAAGAATGCATTGACGGCGTTGTCCCACTCGGCGTCGGGCTGCCAGGCCGCGCGCAGGCCTGCTTCCGACGCGACGGTGGTCGCCGGGTCGAGCGCGAGGGCGAGGCTGGACAGCATCTGGCGTACGAGCCACGGGTGGCCCATGTCGGGCAGCGGCAGCAGCGATGTGCGCAGCCGCTCCAGCGCGCACCGGCTCATGTCCGCGGACCAGGCATGTGGTGCGCCAGCGGCAAGGCGCGTCATTAACCGCATCGGGAACCCGTCGCCGATCCACTTGCCGGCGAGGGCGTCGAACAGGGCATCGTCTTGTGCGATGTGGGCGGCGGCGACGTCGAACAGGCTGTCGGGCACGGCCTCGCGCAGGGAGGGGCGGGCGCCGGCCGACCAGACGAGGAAGTCGCGCAGCCACGCGCGTGCGCCGTCCTGGCGCTGGACGGCCAGCGCCCAGCCGCGCACGAACACGGCGGCGAATTCGCCGTGCGCGGCGAGTTCGAGGCAGGCGCGCGGTGTGCGGTCGACATGGCGCGGCCACACGTTCGGATCGACGGCCGCCAGGATGTCCACGACCCACCCGGCCTTTTCGCCCAGGCCGTGATGCGGCGTGGCGCCGATGCCGTCGCGCCGCATGGCCGCATCCAGCGCTGCCGGCAAGGCCAGTTCGATGCGGTCGGATGCGATCCGCAGCAGCGGCAGCAGCCGACCCTCCATGCGCTGCGCCAGCCGCGATCCGGGCAGGCGCGCGAGCAGGCGCTGGGCCGCCGTTCGCACTTCCTTGCGGCGATCGTCGAGCGCCGCTTCGAGGAAGGCTTCGTCGTCCGGCCCCAGTCCGACGGCCAGGGCGGCCAGCAGG
>NZ_JBKYMO010000200.1:0-10134 GCF_047302915.1 Massilia sp. CT11-108
GCCGCGACGCCCTGCGGCGCGCATCCTGGTATCCCGCGCTCGGCCTGATGACGGCGCGGGCGCAGGGCGGCTCGGCGCACGGATTCTTCCTGGCCGTGCAGGCGGCGTCGAACGCGCGCAGCCACGGCCACCACGATTCCGGCAGCTTCATCGTGTTCCACGACGGCCTGCCCGTGTTCGTGGACCCCGGCGTCGAAGCCTATACGGCGAAGACGTTCAGCAAGGACCGGTACACCATCTGGACCATGCAATCGGGCTGGCACAACCTGCCGCTCGTGGGCGGCCGGATGCAGGCTGGCCGGGATGCGCGCGACCGGGCGAGCCGGGTGCGCGTCGACGATATGGGGATGACGATGGACCTGGCAACCGCGTACGGCCCCGAGGCGGGCATCAGGACGTGGGAGCGGCGCATCGCGCTCGACCGCGCCGCCGGCACGGTGAACCTGCGCGAGACGTTCGCGCTGGCCCGTCCCGCGCCCGTGGCCCTCGTCTTCGTCACGCCGCGCAAGCCCGATGCGGCGCAGGCGGGCGTCGTCGCGTTGCCCGTGGCCGGTGGCCGGACCGTGCACCTGAAGTTCGATCCGCGCGCGCTGCGTGCCGACGTCGAACGTCTGGCGCTGGACGACGCGGGCCTGAAGCATGAATGGGGCGACGCGCTGTACCGCATCCGGCTGGCGTCCGCGCAGCCGCTCGGCAGCGGCGACCTGAACGTAGCGATAGCGACTTGAAACCTGAAGGATCCACATGAAGAAGCGAACGATGGCGGCCATCCTGGCGAGCGGCATGCTCCTGCTGGCCGGTTGCGCGGACATGACGAGTAATCGCGCGGCCGTTCCCGCGCAGGAAGCACGCACCTCGATCCCGACGCGGGCCGAAGCGCTCGCCGTCATCGACAAGGTGAACGGCTACTGGCAGCGCACGACGCCGCCGACGGAATCGGCGTTCTGGAACGTGGCCGTCTACCACACGGGCAACCTGGCGGCCTACGAGGTCACGCGCAACGAGGCGTACCGCCAGTATTCCGAGCGGTGGGCCGAGTACAACGGCTGGAAGGGCGCCAGGTCCGACAACAAGGCCGAGTGGAAGCTCACGTACGGCGAGACGGACGACCACGTGCTGTTCGGCGACTGGCAGGTCTGCTTCCAGAGCTATATCGACCTGTATCGACTCGGCCCGCAGGACCCGCGCCGCGTCGCCCGCGCGCGCGAGGTGATGGGGCACGAGATCGGCACGGACCGCGTCGACTACTGGTGGTGGGCGGACGGCCTGTACATGGTCATGCCCGTGATGACGAAGATGTACCACCTGACGGGCGACCGCCGCTACCTCGACAAGATGGTCGCGTATTTCGAGTACGCGAACAGTCTGATGTACGACCCCGAGACGCATTTGTACTACCGCGACGCGCGCTACGTCTACCCGCAGCACCGGAGCGTGAACGGCAAGAAGGACTTCTGGGCGCGCGGCGACGGCTGGGTGTTCGCCGCGCTGGCCAAGGTGCTCGCGGACCTGCCGCGCGACGATCCGTACCGGCCGATGTTCGAGGAGCGCTTCCGCGCGATGGCGCAGACGCTGAAAGGCATCCAGGCGCCGGACGGTTACTGGACGCGCAGCCTGCTCGACCCGGCCCACGCGCCGGGCCCGGAAACGAGCGGCACCGCGTTCTTCACCTACGGCATGCTGTGGGGTATCAACAACGGCCTGCTCGACCGCGGCACGTACCTGCCGGTGGCTGCAAAGGGCTGGGACTACCTGACCCGCACCGCGATCCAGGCGGACGGCAAGGTGGGCTACGTACAGCCGATCGGCGACCGCGCGATTCCCGGCCAGGTGGTGGACCGCAACTCGACGGCGCATTTCGGCGTGGGCGCGGTGCTGCTGGTCGCGTCCGAAATGGCGAAACTGGCCCCTTAGTTGGCCCCTTGTTTTCTCTCCTTCGCGGGCCCGAGTGCCCGTGTTCGGCCTGCCCAGGGATGGCAGGCTTTTTTTTGGTTAATTTCCAAGAACCGGGGTCAGAGCCCGGTTTTGGGAAATTAAAAGCTTGCACTTTTTTTACGCTGCGGCGATGCTTTAGCCCTTGTTAGTGGGAAACGCGTCCATGTTGGAAGACAAAAGCGCCCACGCCGTCGGTACGTTGCGCTATACGACGGCGGGCCTCGCCATCGTCATGTTCTGGCTGCTGTTCGGCGAGTTCGCCATCGCCTTCCGCGACCGCTCGGCCATCCCCGGCGTCATGGAACTGCTGCGCCAGCACCACGCCAGCGACACGATGATCGCCGTGCTCGTGTCCGCGCTGCCGGCGCTGCTGGGCGCCGTGCTCGTGCCCATCGTCGGCTTCCGCTCCGACCGTTTCCGCAGCCGCTGGGGCAGGCGGCTGCCGTTCCTGATGGGGATCACGCCGGTCGCCGCGCTCGTGCTGATCGCGCTCGGCAACTGCGCGACGTTCGGCCGCGTCACCGACCAGTTGCTCGGGTCGCTGTCACCCGGCGTGGACGCTTGCGTGCTCGCGTGGTTCTGCCTGTTCTGGACCGTGTTCGAAGGCGTCGCGCTCGTCACGCTCGCGCTGTATGCGGGGCTCGTCAACGACATCGTGCCGCGGCCCGTGCTCGGGCGCTTCTACGCGGCGTTTCGCATCGTCAGCCTCGTCGCCGGCATCCTGTTCAACCTGTGGTTCTTCAGGCTGACGGAACACCATCTGCGCGAAGTCTTCCTCGGCATCGGCCTGTTCTTCGGCGTCGCCGTCATGCTCATGTGCCTGCGCTTGAACGAGGGCGAGTACGGCCCGCCGTCGGTGGATGGCCAGGATGCCATGACGTGGCGCGCGATGGGCCGCGCGTACTGGCGCGACTGCCTGTCGGACCGCTACTTCCTGCTCGTGTTCTTCGCCCTGACGGCGTCCGAACTCACGTTCATGCCCTTCAATACGTTCTCGCAGCTGTACGCGGAATCGATCGGCATGGACAAGGCCACCCTGGGCCGCCTGCTCGCCTTGTCGTACACCTTGTCGATCGGACTGTCGTACGTGATCGGCTGGCTCGTCGACCGCTACAGCGCCGCGAGCGTGACGGTGTGGGCGATGGGCCTGTACCTGTGCGTGGGCGCCGGCGGCTTCCTCGCCGTGCACGACCTGCAGAGTTTTTCCATCGTCTACGTGCTGCACGCCGTGGTGGCGGGCACGTATTACACGGCGTCCGCCTCGCTGCCGATGGTGCTGTTCCCCCGTGCCCGCTTCCTGCAGTTCGACGGCGCCAAGCGCGTCCTGTTCTCCACCTCCAACATCGTGCTGAGCTTCCTGCTCGGTCCCCTGCTCGACACGACGGGCCACCTCTACGGCCTGACGCTGCTCGTCGGCGGCCTGCTGGCGGGGACCAGCCTGGTCATGTTCAGGACACTGGCACGCGCCGCGCGCGGGCGGGTCGGCGCGGCGTCGTCGGCATAGATTCCGCCTGCGGCGCCGGTCCCGTCGAATCGCGCACGGTGAGCCTGGCGGGGAAGGCGATGCGCGCCGGGCCCGTCGTCTGGCCCGCGATCATGCCCACCACTTCGCGCACGGCATAGGCGGCGATCGTATCGAACGGCTGGTGCATCGTCGTCAGCTTCGGGAACACGCAGCTGGCGGTCGGGATGTCGTCGAAGCCGATCACGGAGATGTCATGCGGGACCTTCAATCCGCGGCTGTTGATGGCGTCGATGGCGCCGAACGCCATCTCGTCGTTCGCGGCGAAGATGGCGGTCGGCGGGACGGGGAGGGCGAGCAGCTGTTCCGTCGCCGCATAGCCGCCCGGCTGCACGAACGCGCCGTTGACGACGAGCGCCGGATCGGGCGTGATGCCGGCCGCCTGCAGCGCATCGACGTAGCCCCGCTCGCGCTCCGCGCTCTGCCCCGTGCCCGGATTGCCGGCGATGTAGGCGATGCGGCGGTGGCCCAGTTCCAGCAGGTGATTCACGGCCACGCGCGCGCCGAGGCGGTTTTCCGCCGCGACGACGGGCACCGCGAGGGGGCGCGCATCGAAGCAGATCACGACGCTGGCCACCTGCTGGCGCTCGATGGCGTCCAGGAAGCGGTCGTCCGCACCGGGCATCACGACCATCAATCCGTCGCACAGCTTGCCCAGCAGGTCGCACGTCGCCATGCGGTCCGGGCTGTCGAAGCGTTCCGCGTTGAACAGCAGCAGGTCGTAGCCCTGGGCGCGCGCGTGCGTGCTCAACGCGCGGATGATCTCGTGCAGCACGACGGGGCCGTAATTGTTGACGAACACGCCGAGCAGGCGGCTGCGGTCCCCGCGCATGCGGCGCGCCAGCGGATCGGGCGTGTAATTCAACTGCGCGGCGGCGGCCATGATGCGCTCGCGCGTCTCGGCCGACACATAACCCGCGCCGCGGATCGCACGCGATGCCGTGATCGGGGCCACGCCCGCGAGCCGGGCGACTTCACTGAGTTTGCTGACTTTACGCATGGTGGGAAGTCTGACGGAAAAATGAGACAACGTACATCACAAAATTCGTCAAAGGTATGACCGTTTGGCATGCCTGTCGTGGTTGTGCGACACAGAATTTGCCAAAATGGCTCACAATATCGAATAAAAACAATGAGTTACGCCCTGATTTGATTCGTGCGTGCACTATTGCCCTTTAATAATCGCTTGTGGTAACGTGACCACCAGCCGGCGTAAAGACCACCGTTAGTCGTGCCCCAGACCGGCACCTATGTTCCAATAACGACACAAGAATGGAGACAAGATGAACAAGAAGTTGCTCGCCACGCTGCTGCCGGTGGCGCTGGCCGCCGCCTATGGGAACCAGGCCCTGGCACAGGATGCGACGGCGCCCGCCGCGCCGACCACCGAACCGGCACCGCCGGCCGCGGACGCACCCGCCGCGACCACGGTCGTCGTCACGGGCTTCCGTTCCAGCCTGCAGAAGGCGCTGAACCTGAAGCAGCAGGCGATCGGCGTGCGCGATTCGATCGTCGCCGAGGACATCGGCAAATTCCCCGAGGCGAACGTGGCCGAGTCGCTGCAGCGCGTGCCGGGCGTGATCCTGAACCGCGACGAAAGCTCGGCGGAAGGCCAGCGCATCTCGATCCGCGGCCTGCCGACCGAATACACGGTGACCACGCTGAACGGCGCGCCGGTCAACACGACGTCGACGAGCACCATCGGCAGCGCGGCGCGCGGTTTCAACTACGACGTGTTCGCATCCGAACTGTTCGGCCGCGTCGACTTCTACAAATCCCCGCTGGCCGAACTGCCGGAAGGCGGCATGGGCGGCGTCGTCGACCTGCAGACACCGCGTCCGTTCGACAATCCGAAGCGCACCGTCCGCTACGGCGTGTCGGCCGCCTTCAACACGATGTCGGAGAAGACCGATCCGAACCTGTTCGCGCTGTATTCGAACACGTGGGGCAACTGGGGCTTCCTGGCCGGCGCGTCGCACTCGAAGGCCGTCAACAACCGCTCCGGCTTCGAAGCGACGGGCGGCTACAACAGCTCGCGCCGCGGCAGCGCCTCGCCCGTGCTGGGCAACTTCGCGTTGCAGCTGGACTACGACGATCCGCGCGCGAACCTGTCCGGCTATACCCGCGACCAGGTCGACAACGCGCTGCTGCCCCGCATCTACCGCTTCTACGGCTCGCAGAACCGCCGCACGCGCGACGGCCTCGTGACGTCGCTGCAGTACAAGGAAGGCGGCCTGAATATCAGCCTGGACGGCCTCGCCTCGCAACTGCAGAACAGCCGCGACGAACTGTATTACGGCATCCTGATCCGCAACAGCAAGACGACGAACCGCGCCGCGCCGGCCGGCCAGGCGGGCCACAATGGGCTCGTGCCGCTGGACGTGCACATCGACCCGGCGTCGAACCTGTTGACGGGCACCTTCGGCAATACGTCGTACAGCAGCGGCGTCACGTACGGCGAGGACAAGACGAAGTTCGGCTACCTCGCCCTGAACGGCCGCTGGGAAGTGAAAAAGGGCACCGTGCTGACCGGCCAGCTGTCCGCGAACAACAGCGACGCGAAGAGCTACCAGGACACGCTGTCGGGCCAGATCTTCGGCGTCGATTCCACCATCGACTACGGTTCGGACCACGTGTACCCGTCGATGTCGTCGAACGTCGACTACACGAACCCCGCCAACTTCACGGGCTTCGACATCAACACCGGCTGGACGCGCGAGACGGACAAGGGCCGCCAGGCGCGCCTCGTGCTGGACCAGGACTACGACCTGTGGGGCGGCTGGACGGGCCACTTCAAGGGCGGCCTCGTGTACGTCGACACGACGAAGACGATCGAGAAGCGCAACGGCACGACCGCCATGGTGGCCAAGCTGAAATCGTTCGGCGACGCGGGCCTGCGCAGCAACATGGTGTCGGCCCTGCCGATCTCGAACCTGGACATGGGCGACGGCTGGCCGCATCAATTCGGCACGTTCACGCGCAGCTATACGTATTCCACGTACGACCCGCTGGCCTACAACACGCCTGCCGCCTTCACGCCGGCGCAGAGCTTCGGCGCGGAAGAGAAGGTCACCACCGGTTTCGTGCAGTCCGACTTCAAGGGCGAAGTGCTCTCCCGCGAACTGCGCATCAACGCCGGCGTGCGCTGGGCGCAGACGAAGCTGGGCATCGACAACTACAAGAAGTCGGGCACGGGCGGCGCCTACCTGCCGAACCAGGAACACGGCAAGTATACGAACGTGCTGCCGGCCGTCAGCGCCGCGTACGACCTGACGGAAGACCTGATCTGGCGCGCGTCGTACGGCAAGACGATCAGCCGCGCATCGCTGTCGATCATCGCCGCGCAGACCGTCATCCCGAACCCGTTCGACAACACGGCCACCGCCGGCAATCCGAACCTGAAGCCGCAGCAATCGAAGAACCTCGACACGAGCCTGGAGTGGTACTTCAAGCCGGGCAGCCTCCTGTCGGCCGCGTACTTCAAGAAGGATCTGACCGACGCCACCGTGTCGAGCACGACGCAGACCACGTTCGGCGCACTGGGCCTGCCGGATACGGCGCTGGGCGCGATCTTCCAGGACAAGAACGGCCACGTCGATCCGAACCTGCCGATGACGTTGCGCACCTACGGCAATGCCGGCCAGCAGACGTTGAAAGGCTACGAGCTCGCGTACCAGCAGGACTTCAACTTCCTGCCCGATCCGTTCAAGGGCCTGGGCGCGCTGGCCAGCTATACGCACATCGATCCGTTCAACAGCCAGAAATGGATCACGAACGCCGGCAAGGAAATCGAAGTCAACTCGGTGCCGAAGTACGCGTACAGCTTCACGACGTATTACGAGCGCGGCCCCCTGGCGATGCGCCTGTCGTACAACTACAAGGGCCGCTCGCTGCACGGCGACAATCCGAAGAACAACGGCGACGATTTGATTCGCTGGCGCGCCGCCCGCGGTTACCTGGACGGCACCATCAGCTACAAGCTGACCGAGAACCTGGAACTGCGTCTCGACGCGCTGAACCTGACCAACACGCTGTCGTACGATTACTTCGAGGATGCGACGGGCCAGTACGGCGACGGCCACCGCACCCGCATGGACTATGCGAAGTATGATGGCCGCACCATCAAGTTCGGCCTGCGCGGCAAGCTCTGATTCTTCATTTATTCTTACGACCACATGACCATCAGTTTCCAACGCCGCCGCCTGCTGCAGGGCGCGGCCCTGCTGCCTTTCACGGGCACACTGCACGCGGCGGCCTCCCGGCGCTTCGCGATCGGCGACCACGACTTCCTGCTGGACGGGAAACCGATCCAGATCCGCTGCGGCGAGATGCACTTCGCCCGCGTGCCGCGCGAGTACTGGGCGCACCGCCTGAAGACCATCAAGGCGATGGGCCTCAATACCGTGTGCGCCTACCTGTTCTGGAACTACCACGAATGGAGAGAGGGCCGCTACGACTGGGCCGCGCAGCGCGACGCCGCGGAGTTCTGCCGGCTCGCGCAGCAGGAAGGACTGTGGGTGATCCTGCGTCCCGGTCCGTACGCCTGCGCCGAGTGGGAGATGGGCGGCCTGCCGTGGTGGCTGCTGAAGCACGACGGTGACGCGTTCCTGCGCACGCGCGACGAGGCCTACCTCGCGCCGGCGCGGCGCTGGCTGAAGGAAGTGGGGCGCGTGCTCGGGCCGCAGCAGGTCACGCACGGCGGTCCGATCCTGATGGTGCAGGTCGAGAACGAGTACGGCTTCTACGGCGACGACGTGGGTTACCTCCGCGTGCTGCGCCAGGCCTTGCTGGATGCGGGCTTCGACGTGCCGCTGTTCCAGTGCAATCCGACGAATGCCGTGGCGCGCACGCACATTCCGGAACTGTTCTCGGTGGCGAACTTCGGCAGCGACCCGGTGGCCGGCTTCAAGGCGCTGGACGCCGTGCAGAAGGGCCCGCGCATGTGCGGCGAGTACTACTCCGGCTGGTTCGACACGTGGGGATCGCCGCACCGCCGTGGCGGCGTGGAAGGCGCGACGAAGGACATCGCCGCGATGCTGAAGGCGAACGGTTCGTTCAGCCTGTACATGGCGCACGGCGGCACGACGTTCGGCCTGTGGGGCGGCTGCGACCGCCCGTTCCGGCCCGATACGACGAGCTATGACTACGACGCGCCGATCAGCGAGGCGGGATGGATCGGCGCGAAGTTCGACGCGTACCGCGCGGCGATGACGCCGTTCCTGGCGGCGGGCGAAAAGCTGCCGGCGCCGCCGCCGCCCATGCCCGTCATGACGGTGGCGCCGTTCGCGCTGGCGGAATCGGTGCCCGTCAAATCGGCGCTGCCGGCCCGGGTGATCAAGGACCAGTCGCCGCGGCCGATCGAGCAGTACGACATCAGCCGCGGCCTCGTCTCGTATCGGGTGACCCTGCCGGCCGGCCCGGCGGGCGTCGTGGAAGTGGCACGTGCGCGCGACCTCGCGTGGGTCACGCTCGATGGCAGGCAGCTCGGCACGTTCGACACGCGCCACCGCCGCTACAAGGTGGACGTGCCCGCGCGCAGCAAGCCGGCGACGCTGGAGATCCTTCTGTACACGATCGCGCGCGTGAACTTCGGTCCCGAGGTCCACGACCGCAAGGGCATTCATGGTCCTGTCACGTTCACGGCGAAAGGCGGCACCGCGCAGCCGCTGGAAAACTGGGAAATCCGCGCGCTCGATTTCGACGCGGACGGCGTTCTGCCGAAGCTGGCGTTCAGGAAGGGCCGCGGCAAGGGCGCCGCGTTCTACCGCGGCGGCTTCGATGCGGCGCGCACGGAGGACACGTTCCTCGACATGTCGGCGTGTGGCCAGGGTGTCGTCTGGATCAACGGCCGCTGCCTGGGACGTTTCTGGAGCATCGGCCCCACGCAGACGATGTATCTGCCGGGACCGTGGATCCGCAAGGGCCGCAACGAGGTCGTCGTGCTGGACCTGACGGGACCGCGCGGGCAGGGCACGCCGACGATCGCCGGCCTGGAAACGCCGATCCTCGACCAGCTGCACCGCGAGCGCGATTTCCCGCGCCCGCCCAGCACCGCGCGCGTGCAGCTGGATGGCGTGAAGCCGGCGCACGAAGGCGAATTCGCGCCCGGCTCGCAGACGCAGGACGTGCGCTTCGGCGCGGCCGTGAAAGGCCGCCAGTTCTGCCTGGAGTCGCTCGACGCGTTCGACGGCAAGCCGTTTGCGGCCGTGGCGGAACTGTCGCTGCTGGACAAGGACGGCAAGACGCTGGACCAGTCCAACTGGACCATCGCCTGGGTCGACAGCGAGGAAGCGACGAAGGAGGACGGCGGGGCGCTGAACGCGATCAATGGCCAGAACAGCGACTACTGGATCACGGCGGACAAGGCGGCTTACCCGCACCGCCTCGTGATCGACCTGGGACGCGGCATGGACGTGGCCGGCCTGCGCTACGTGCCGCGCCAGGGACCGGACGGCACGCCGGGACGCATCCGCCACTTCCGCGCCTACGTGGGCGATACCCTGGTGGTGGACAAATAATCAACGAAGGAGACGCATGAAACGACGACACTTCATGGGCAGCTTCGCGGCCGCCGCCGGTGCCATGGGCCTGAAGGGCGCCGACGCGGCCATCCGGCGCAGCAGGTTCAGCATCCACTCGCGGTCGTTCCCCGCGCGCGGCGCCGGCGTGGCCGCGTC